>CAKRWX010000402.1 GCA_934418055.1 uncultured Lachnospiraceae bacterium | reverse complement strand
GACTGGCACCCTGTGGACAGAGGCTCCACAGGTGCTTGGCCAGGACTTAACTCAGAGTACCTACAACTCCATCTGGAATCGTCTGATCGCTGGCGAGAAAACATGGGCAGAGCAGCGGTTTTCATCAGAGGACATGGCAGTGACGGCCTTTCCGCCTGTAGTCACTACGCCTCTCGCCTATGTTCCCCAGGCCATTGGAATCACCCTGGCGCGCCTGTTTCATGGCAGCAGTATTCTCCTGGCCTACATGGGACGGCTGGTCAATCTACTCTTTTTCGTATTAATGACCTGGCTGGCTATGAAGCGGATGCCATTTGGCAAGGAAGTGTTATTTGGCGTGGCGGTACTGCCTATGACCGTTCATTTATCTGCGTCCATGTCCTATGATGTGATGATCCTGGCATGTATGTTCCTGTTTACCGCCGTGTGCCTGGATCTGGCCTACCATAAAGAAAAGGTACAGGTCCGCGATATTGCGGTCCTGATGGCGCTGATGGCGGCGGCAGGTCCCTGCAAGATGGTTTACGGCGTGATGATGGGCTTATGTCTTCTGATTCCGGTAAAAAAATTCGGCGGCTGGGGCAGATGGCTTCTGTCAGCTCTCTGTGTCGGCGGAATCTGGGCAGCTGCCATGCTGCTGGTCAACAGCCAGACCATTGCTGCCTATGCTGCTGCCACAGACACGGTGGTTTCCTGGGCAGAGGAGCAGGGCTACAGCCTGACGTACTTAATCCATAATCCAGGACGGCTTGTGACGTTGTTTTACAATACCCTGTTGTGGCAGGGCGCATATCTGCACCAGACCATGATTGGTTCGGCCCTGGGAAATCTGGACGCCGGACTGGGCGCACCATACCTGGTTGTAATGGTATTGACCGGCTGTCTGATCCTGCTGGCACTGAAAAAGCCCGGGGAAACGCAGCTTATGACCACAGGAAACCGGATCTGGATCGTGATCGTCTGCGCCGGATGTGCGGGACTGACCATGCTTTCCATGCTGATCGCCTGGACGCCCATGTCATCAAGCGTCATCAGCGGCGTGCAGGGCAGGTATTTCCTGCCGTTTCTTCCGGCGCTGCTGCTGATATGTAAAAATGACCGGTTGATTTTGACAAAGGATATAAACCGTAGTATATTGTATTTTATGCTGGTTTTAAATAGCTATGTGCTGTTTCGGACCTTTGCGGCAGTGGTGCTGCGGGTCTGATAAAAGGATACGTTTGTGGTGTCAGATTCTGGCAGTACATGAAAAAGAAAAGGAGAAAATATCATGGGAAAAATTAAAGTAACTCCATGTGAGATTGAAGGACTGTATGTGATCGAGCCAACGGTATTTAAGGATGAAAGAGGTTATTTTGTAGAAACCTATAACCAGAATGATTTCAAAGAAGCGGGACTGAATATGGTATTTGTCCAGGACAACCAGTCCATGTCTGTGAAGGGTGTGTTAAGAGGACTTCACTATCAGAAACATTTCCCGCAGGGAAAATTAGTGCGTGCCATCCGCGGTACCGTATTTGATGTGGCAGTGGATCTGCGTACCAATTCCAAGACCTATGGAAAATGGTTTGGTGTGGAGTTATCGGCAGAGAATAAGAAGCAGTTCTACATTCCGGAGGGCTTTGCCCATGGATTTATCGTGTTATCCGATGAGGCAGAATTTGCTTACAAATGTACGGATTTCTATCATCCGGGCGATGAGGGCGGTCTTGCATGGAACGACCCGGAGATCGGTGTGGAATGGCCGATCGAGGAAGGCATGAAGCTGATCATTTCCGAGAAAGACCAGAAATGGGGCGGCTTGAAGGATACCTTTAAGTTTGAGTAAGACCTGATTTAGGAAGGATATTTTATGAATTATCTCATATCGCTGGCAAAGGATATCGTGAAAAAAAGGCGTCTGATCGGCGAACTGGCCAAGGCTGATTTTAAGAAGCGTTTTGTAGGCTCTTATTTTGGCATTGTGTGGATGTTTATCCAGCCTATCGTGACCGTTGCCATCTATTATTTTGTGTTTGGTGTAGGTTTCCGAAGTGGAGACCCCATCGAAGGGGTTCCTTACGTGCTGTGGCTGGTTCCAGGCATTGTGCCGTGGTTCTTCTTCAGTGAGGCGTTAAATACAGGAACAAACTGTCTCCAGGAGTACAGCTATCTGGTGAAAAAGGTGGTATTCCGGGTAGAGATCCTGCCGATCATTAAGATGATGTCCTGTCTCATGGTACATCTGATCTTTGTACTGATCATGGGCGCGCTGTTTTTATGCTTTGGCTGGATGCCGCAGATTGGCTGGCTCCAGACCATGTACTATACCTTTGCAGCATTTATGTTATCCATTGCCCTGGTGTATTTTACCAGCGCTGTTCAGGTGTTTTTTAAGGATATGGCACAGATCGTGGGTATCTGCCTGCAGTTTGGCATGTGGCTGACTCCGATCATGTGGC
>CAKRWX010000401.1 GCA_934418055.1 uncultured Lachnospiraceae bacterium | reverse complement strand
GCGCACATCCTTGCCCTTCTTCCAGCTTTCCAGGATCGCTTTTGCCCTGGTATAAACCTTTTTTACGGTATAGGAGCCTTCTCCCTTTAATCCGGTAATCTTAGAGTCCACATCAATGCCGATCTGGACATCTTCACGGTTGGCCGTTACCTTTAACTCGATCTTAGAAAATTCAAAGATTTTCTCGCCATCGATCCAAAGCTCTCCCCAGGTACCGGAAAGAGTTTTGTTGCCTCTGATACTCTCTGCCATTGTCATTCCCTCCTTACATGTTTACTGTCATTTTCAGATCTTCCATGGCATCCACAAATTTCACGTTGCTGGTCACAAAGACCTTGCTTCCCGTATTTGCTTCGGCCACCACCGTATCATCCATTTCTGATGTGTCGGTGCCCCGTCCTTCCAGGTAATTCCTCTGGGCATCTACATCTACAGATACGGTATTGTCATAACTGCGATCCAGGACATCTCCAAGAAGCTCCTTATGGTAAGAGCTGATGGCTGCCACAAACATCTGCTTGTTGTCATAGTCATTGATGACTTTGCCCACATAATACTTTTCAAATGTATCCCGGATATCATCCATGTAGAGATCCATGCCCTCCACGATCTTGATCTTCCGAAAATCTTCCGTTTTAGTGGCAGTAAAGGAAGTCAGGCTGTTCACACCGCGCCCAATCTTATACTGGCTGCCATCAAAGGTAAGGATCAGTTCGCCTGCATCGATCCGCTCATTCGGATCATCCGGCACTTCTGCCGAAGAAACATCGTTCAAAACATAAAAGGTACTGCTTCTGGAAAGAGACAGTCCAGCAAGGATTCCTGCGATTCGCGCACAGTATTCCGCTGCAGTATGCTTTTTCCCGGTAACAGATGAAGTAATGTTCTCTGTGGTAAAGTTGATAATACCCTCATGATCTCCCGCATAATGGGGAAGAACTACCTTGAAGGTCTTCTTTTCATCATTGCGGTACTGCTTGATCCAGGCTCCGATCATCGTAGTATCTGCCGCCTTAATTCCAGGGATGCACAGATAATTCCATTTTAAGTCCTTTAACTTCTTCAGAACCGCGTTGTAGCTTTCTACATTGGTGGCCACTCTCATGGCGATCACTTTTGAAGGCGCTCCTTCATAGATCAGCTTCAGATAATTGTAGTTATCCTCCGTCCACTGAGTGAAATCCACATCATCCACTTTGTTGTAAACATTCTGTTCTTCACCTTCCGTGTCATCTTTCAAGATAACCGCCACAATTCCTCTGGCACTGCGCTCAATAGCACTAACGCCTTTTGACTGGAAGATAAAGTTAAAATTTGGTAATCCCAGACTCATGTTTACTCACTCTCCTTTTTCAGTGATACTCCCAGCTCCTCCATCCGGTCATTTGTAACCTTCTGTTCTTCGGAGTGCCGGAAATTGATAGTAAAAATGTAGTGGAGAACGTGATCCACTACATTGATGTCCGCATTCCCGATGGTGATTTTCCTATCGCCAAACGAAAGCACCGGACGAATGGCTGCGTCAATTTCAGCAGCTTTAATGAGATAAGTATTATTACTTTCACCCTTCTCATGGTAGGTAACATCCACCATGACGCTCATGTCCGTGTAAATCCCATCCACAGTTACAGGACTCCCTGGCTTCAAATCCACAAAATACCAGGTTTTAGGCTGTTCCACTCCATGGGCCGGGTCTGTACTTTTGATCTCTTCAAAAAAGATATCTGTATCCGGATCTATCTTCTTTAAGACACGGATCAGCGCGTCTTTTATCTGCAATACTGGATTTTCCATCATTTCTCCTTAAACCAAATCATGCGTATTTAAAAAACCAGCCAACCAGGCCCGCAAGTAATCTGGAAGCTTCCGATCCATTTCCTGCAGAGACACCTCCAACATATGAGCGCCTTTTTTAAAGCCGCCGCCCTTCATGCGATGCCCATACTCCACAGGCTCTGCATATTCCACATTATTGTAAATTTCAATATAGTAGGTGTCTCCCCGTTTTTCGATAGTTCCCAAGTTCCAGGCATCCCGTAAACGTCCAGTCTGAACCGGAGTCAGTTCTTTTGCTTTTCCAAGCGCCTGCTCCGCAATGTCAATGACCATTTGTTTAAATTCTTCCGGGTATTGCCGGTCTATGATCTGGGCCAGGTTCTTTTCCCACTCATCCAATCCGTCAAAGGTATATTCTGTACTCATCAGACCACCGGATTATCCAGACGAACTGGAACATTATTGTGGGACGGCTGCCGTTCAGCAGCTCCAGCCAAAGCTTCTATAACCTTTCCAAGCCGGGAAATTACCAGGAAATCATTTTCCAGGATGTCGATCTCCGGCCTTACAAAAAGGCTGTATGAAGTATCTGCAGATGCCGTGGAGCTGCTCTGGGCCAACGCTCCGCCGCTGTGGGAAGATAGCGCACATGGAACATCCTGATAC
>CAKRWX010000400.1 GCA_934418055.1 uncultured Lachnospiraceae bacterium | reverse complement strand
GTACAGCACTTCGTCAGTTCCACATTAACCCTGAATTCTGTATCGGCTGCGGCAAATGCGCGAAGAACTGCCCGGCAGGTGCAATATCAGGTAAGATCAAACATCCACATCACATTAACAACGATATCTGTATCAAGTGCGGTGCCTGCATGGAAAAATGTAAATTCGGCGCCATCTACAAAAAGTAAGGGAGGACAATCAGAATGGATACAATCAAAGTCAAAATTAACGGCATAGAAGTATGCGCCCCAAAGGGCTCTACCATCCTGGAAGCGGCCCGTCTGGCCCATATTGAGATTCCCACCCTCTGTTTTCTGAAGGAGATCAACGAGATCGGCGCCTGCCGCATCTGCGTGGTGGAAGTGAAAGGAGCCAGAAGCCTGGTGGCATCCTGTGTATACCCCATCAGTGAAGGCATGGAAATTAAAACCAACTCCCCAAAGGTACTGGATTCCCGCCAGAAAACCCTGCAGCTTCTGCTCTCCAACCATGAACGCAAATGTCTTTCCTGTGTGCGGAGCGGCAACTGTGAGCTTCAGCAGCTGGCGAAAGAACTGGGCGTAGAGGACGAGAATTATTATGACGGCGAGAAAACACCGTCCTGCATCGATGATAGCGCGGTCCATATGATCCGCGATAACAGCAAGTGTATCCTCTGCCGCCGCTGTACTGCTGTCTGCGAAAAAGTCCAGGGAATCGGTGTCATCGGAGCCAACAACCGTGGTTTCCACACTACCATTGGTTCTGCGTTTGAAATGGGTCTGGGAGAGACCTCCTGTGTTTCCTGTGGACAGTGTATTGCAGTCTGCCCGACCGGTGCACTTCAGGAAAAATCCCAGGTGGATGAAGTTCTTGCTGCCATTGCCGACCCATCCAAGCATGTGATCGTCCAGACAGCCCCGGCTGTCCGCGCTGCTCTGGGAGAGGAATTTGGCTATCCCATTGGCACCAATGTCGAGGGCAAAATGGCTGCTGCCCTGCGCCGGATCGGTTTTGATGGCGTTTTTGACACCAATTTCAGTGCAGATCTGACCATTATGGAAGAAGCCCACGAATTCTTAGACCGTGTGCAGAACGGCGGCGTTCTTCCGCTGATCACCTCCTGTTCTCCAGGATGGATCAAATACTGCGAACACTATTTCCCGGATATGACCGAGAACTTATCCAGCTGCAAATCTCCTCAGCAGATGTTCGGCGCCATCGCCAAATCTTACTATGCTGAAAAAATGGGATTAAAACCAGAGGACATCGTCTCTGTCTCCATCATGCCATGTACTGCCAAGAAATTCGAGATCCAGAGACCAGACGAGGCTGCTAACGGTGTTCCGGATGTGGACTATTCCCTGACTACCAGAGAACTGGCCCGGATGATCCGCAAAGTGGGACTGCGCTTTACCACACTTCCAGACGAGGGCTTTGACTCCCCACTGGGCCTTGGAACCGGCGCCGCTGTGATCTTCGGTACTACCGGAGGCGTTATGGAAGCAGCGCTCAGAACTGCAGTTGAGACTTTGACCGGCGAAGAGCTGGCATCCCTGGATTTCAATGACGTCCGCGGCATGGAAGGCATCAAAGAGGCCACCTATCCGGTTGCCGGCATGGAGATCAAGGTTGCTGTAGCTTCTGGTCTTGGAAATGCGAAAAAATTATTAGAAATGGTAAAATCCGGTGAACGCACCTACCACTTCATCGAGATCATGGGCTGCCCAGGCGGCTGTATCAACGGCGGCGGTCAGCCACAACAGCCGGGCTACATCCGCAATACCGTAGATATCCGCGCATTAAGAGCCAGTGTTCTGTATCAGTCCGATAAAGAGAACCCGATCCGCAAATCTCATGAGAATCCGGCAATTAAGGAATTGTATGAGACTTACCTTGGAGAACCGGGAAGTGAGAAGGCGCATCATCTGCTGCATACTTCTTATGTGAAACGGACAATCAATTAGAAGAATCTGTAGTCGTAAACATTCAAAACGCTCAGGTCTTCGGATCAAGTTACCCGATGTATCATGCATCTGGTAACCCTGTCCAAAGCCTGAGCGTTTTATTATACCAATATTACCTTTTCAATCTCCTGATCCATCAAAAATATGTAACAATAACCTTCTTTCCCATCTCTTCCATCATGCCCCGGATCTGCTCCACCAGATTCTGTCTGACTCCCAGATCAAACGGCAGCTCCGGATTCTGATAGGCCGGATTAACTGCCTTTCCCACATACAGATGCAGTTCCGTACACTCCTCAATCAGCATCTTCGCCACCATAGATCCGCCATTTCCCCGATCCAGCTCCTCGAAAAACTCTTCTGAAACCGTCTCATTCTTCACATACCGCTTTAACAGACTTAATGTCCGGTTCAAGGTCAGCACACCCTCTGTCACCAGATCGATCCCGTCAATAAAGGAAATAGGCGGAATCTCCGGGTCTTCATGATCATACGATA
>CAKRWX010000399.1 GCA_934418055.1 uncultured Lachnospiraceae bacterium | reverse complement strand
GCATACAGGTCCTTAAAGAGCATATCCTCAAAGCGGTAACCGCTGATCACGATTCCTCCATTCAGTCCCTCCAGACTGCTGATGGCCTGGGCACCTGAGGTGCAGACTGCGACAACACGGAAGCCGTTTTTCATGACGATATTTTTTATGCTTTTTGCGTCCTCCGGTTTGGAAAACGCCACAACGATATTGGTCACATATCTCACCCCCAGGTCTTCGTGTTATCGGGTCTTTAATATTTATAAAGATATTCTCCGATCTCCCAGTCGGTTACCTGGCTGCGGAATACGTTCCACTCTTCTTTCTTGGCCTCCAGATATTTATAGAAAATATGGGTTCCAAGAACCTGTTTCAAAAATTCGTCCTCTTCAAACTCGTCAATGGCCTCTCCCAGTGTCTCTGGAAGATGATCAATGCCGCGCTCCTTGATAGTCTCCTCATCCATGGCGTAAATGTTCTGTACCACCGGCTCCGGCAGTTCCATATGATTTTTAATGCCGTCCAGTCCAGCTGCCAGGCAAGCCGCCAGCGCCAGATATGGATTCATGGCGGAATCCGGGCTCCGAAGCTCCAGTCTGGTGCTTGCGCCTCTGGAGGACGGAATTCTCATGATCTGTCCCCGGTTGGTGGCTCTGGACCATGCGATGTAAACCGGCGCATCATAGCCTGGGATCAGACGCTTATAGGAATTGACAATGGGATTCGTCAACAGGCACATGGATTTGATATGGGCTAAAATACCTGCCATAAACTCATATGCCAGCCTGCTTAATCCCAGCTTATCATCCGTATCTGCAAATAGGTTTTTGCCCAGCTTGTCCTCTAAAGACATATTGATATGCATACCGGAACCATTCACCCCGGCCTTTGGCTTCGGCATAAAGGTCGCATGAAGGCCATGCTGCTTGGCGATACTCTTCACTGCCATCTTAAAGGTCAGAATATTATCTGCTGCCTTTAAGCCTTTCTCATACTGGAAATCCACCTCATGCTGTGCCGGTGCGATCTCATGATGAGAGGATTCGATCTCAAATCCCATCTCCTCCAGGTTCAGTACAATATCCCGGCGTACATTTTCCGCCAGATCGATCGGCGCCACATCAAAATAACCAGCCATCTCATGGGTCTTGGTGGTCGGACGTCCCTCCTCATCCGTATGGAATAAGAAAAATTCACACTCCGGTCCTACATTAAAATAGAAGCCCAGCTCTTCTGCTTCTTTTAATACCTTTTTTAAAATATAGCGCGGATCTCCCTCAAATGGAGTTCCATCCGGACCATACACATCACAGACCAGACGCGCCACCTTGCCCTGCTGTGGTCTCCATGGGAAAATGGTAAACGTATCCAGATCCGGGTGAAGGTACATATCTGTCTCTTCTTCCCTTACGAATCCCTCAATGGCTGAACCATCAAATACACAGCGGTTATTCAGTGCCTTTTCCAGCTGACCAGCCGTGATCGCTACATTTTTCAACATGCCAAACATGTCTGTAAACTGAAGACGGATAAACTCCACATCTTCCTCTTCTACCATACGAAAAATATCTTCTTTCTTGTATTTCGCCATATGTTTCTCCCTCTCTACATCATGAAAAATCTGCAGATCGCCTTATTCTTTTAGTGTATCATACTTCTGTCCCAAACGTAAAGAGGGCACTGCATAAGGTCTGTTCTTCCCAGACCATTTGCAACGCCCTCGTTCCATAGTGTAAAATATAACAGTCGAAGATTTATTTGTCAATCACTTTTGTGTACGAAAAAGAGACCTTTACATTTTCCCAAAACTTTTTTAAAATAAGTTCAAGAACGCAAAAGGAGACAAAACTCATGTCCGATTATCAAATTTCGAAAGTTTACCCCTCTGACAAGCGCACCAACCGCCTGGTTTCAGAGCTGTTAATAAAAGAAGGAATCCGCAAGGACGGCAACTTAGACTACACCTGTGCCATGTTTGATGATGATATGAATGTGATCGCTACCGGAAGCTGTTTTGGCAATACCCTGCGGTGTATGGCGGTGGACAGTTCCCATCAGGGCGAAGGGCTGATGAATGAGATCGTCACCCATCTAATGGAGGTGCAGTTCGCGCGGGGAAATATGCATTTGTTTCTTTATACGAAGTGCAATTCCGCCAAATTCTTCTGGGATCTTGGATTTTATGAGATTGTCCGGGTGGACGGACAGATCGTGTTTATGGAGAACCGGAAAACGGGCTTTTCCGGGTATCTGGAGAAATTAAAGAAAGAAACCTGTGAATGTAAGGCTTATACAGACCTGACCGGTGTGGACAAACGCTGTCTGACTGACCATGCAGCAGCTTCCACGGATGGCTCTGGCGCTTCTGGCCCTGTCATCTCTGCCCTGGTCATGAACGCCAACCCGTTTACCCTTGGACACCAGTATCTGGTGGAGACAGCCGCCGCTTCCTGCGATCTGTTACACC
>CAKRWX010000398.1 GCA_934418055.1 uncultured Lachnospiraceae bacterium | reverse complement strand
ACAGGAAATACACAAAAAGTTGCGGCAAAGATATTTGAGACACTTCCGGGAACTTCGAAGGATATCCAGAAAGTAGAAGAAGCGGGAAAGGAAGCAGAGGTCTATTTTGTGGGTTTTTGGAATGATAAAGGAACCTGTTCTGGAAGCATCATGGACTATCTTTCTGACCTTCATGGCAGGAAGGTTGCTTTGTTTGGAACCTGTGGAATGGGTGGAAGCAAGGAATACTTTGATCAGGTTGTTCTCAGAGTAGAGGCATTGATCCCGGATGATAACGAATATCTTGGAGCATTCATGTGTTGTGGGAAAATGCCGGGACAGGTGCTGGAACGTTATAAAATGATGCAGGAGGTGGAGGATTCGCCGCGGATCAGGAAGATGATCCAGGTCTATGAAGAAGGGATGCTCCATCCGGATGAGGCTGATCTTGACGGGGCAGCACGGTTTACCCAGGAAGTACTGGAAAAGCTGCAGAAAGCGCAGACAGACGAAAGAGACTAAAAATAGAGAGGGGACATGAGTATGGGAGTAAAAGAAGACAAGCCGAATACCCCAAAGAAACCATTTATTTATTATTATACCATTATGATGGTAGTGCTGATGGCATTGAACCTGTTTCTGATGCCGATGTACCGCGCAAGCCAGGTAACAGAGGTTCCGTACAGCACGTTTCTGGATATGGTAGATCAGGGAGTCGTTACTTCTGTAGAACGAAGTGATGATGAAATCGTTTTTTTGGTGAAAACCGGCAATAAGACGGTGTTTGGCGACGATGAGATTGCTCAGTATAAAACCGGTCCGTGGCCTGATAATGATCTGGAAGATACCTTGCGGTCCCACAAGGTGCAGTTCACCACACCGATCATTGAACAGCCATCTGCATTGATGACCATTCTGGTCCAGTGGGTCGTTCCGATCCTGTTATTTGTAGCGGTCGGACAGTTTATGGGCAAGCAGCTGCAGAAGCGGATGGGAGGTTCTAACGCCATGACCTTTGGCAAATCCAATGCCAAGATCTACGCAGAATCTGAGACGGGCAAGACATTTGCGGATGTGGCAGGAGAAGAGGAAGCGAAGGATGCATTAAAAGAGATCGTGGATTTCCTTCATGATCCACAGAAATATGCAGATATCGGAGCTACGCTGCCGAAGGGCGCTCTGCTTGTAGGCCCTCCAGGAACTGGTAAAACATTGCTCGCCAAGGCAGTGGCGGGAGAGGCAAAGGTGCCATTTTTCTCCATTTCCGGTTCGGAATTTGTAGAAATGTTTGTCGGCATGGGTGCGGCAAAGGTAAGAGATTTATTTAAACAGGCCAATGAAAAAGCGCCATGTATTGTATTTATTGATGAGATTGATACCATTGGTAAGAAACGTGATGGAAGCGGCATGGGCGGCAATGACGAGCGGGAGCAGACCCTGAACCAGCTATTGACGGAGATGGATGGCTTTGACGGCAAGAAGGGTGTTGTGATCCTGGCAGCGACCAACCGTCCGGAATCTCTGGACCCGGCATTATTGCGTCCAGGACGTTTTGACCGCCGTATTCCGGTGGAGCTGCCGGATATCAGGGGACGTGAATCCATCTTGCGGGTTCATGCCAGGGATGTGAAGATGGATGATACGGTTGATTTTACAGCGATCGCCAGGGCAACCTCCGGAGCCAGTGGTGCAGAGCTTGCCAATATCATCAATGAGGGTGCGTTAAGAGCTGTCCGCATGGGCAGAAAGGTGGTAAGCCAGCAGGATCTGGAGGAGAGTGTGGAAGTGGTTATCGCCGGATACCAGAAGAAGGATTCCGCGGTCAGTGAGGACGAGAAAAAGATCGTTTCCTACCATGAAGTTGGACATGCACTGGTGGCAGCCTGCCAGAGTCATTCGGCTCCGGTGCATAAGATCACCATTATTCCGCGAACCTCCGGTGCGTTAGGCTATACCATGCAGGTAGATCAGGCAGAGAAGTATCTGATGAGCAAGGATGAGGTATTTAATAAGATCGCTACTTTGACTGGCGGCCGCGCAGCAGAGGAGCTGATCTTCCATTCCATTACCACAGGCGCTTCCAATGATATTGAGCAGGCAACCAAGCTGGCAAGAGCCATGGTGACCCGTTATGGTATGAATGACCAGTTTGGCATGGTGGCTCTGGAAACGGTCAATAACCAGTATTTAGGAGGAGATACTTCCTTGGCATGTTCTCCTGAGACTGCCAGAGTCGTAGACGAAGAGGTGATCAAGCTGGTAAAAGAGGCTTACAAAAAGGCCATGGAGATTTTAGCTCAGAATGAAGGAAAGCTGCATGAGATCGCAGCCTATCTGCTGGAGAAAGAGACTATCACTGGTGATGAGTTTATGGAGATATTGAATCGGAAAGAGGAGACGAAGACAGAATCGGCGGAACATGAGCTGGTGACTGAGTAGAGAGACGATTTACAAGGGAGCAGTCTGGAAAGG
>CAKRWX010000397.1 GCA_934418055.1 uncultured Lachnospiraceae bacterium | reverse complement strand
TATTTTTAAAAATTTTTTACAATTTGTAATGAAAATTTGAAGATTTTGTGATTTAGTTGACATGAGTGGCTGATTCTCTTTATAATAGAGATTGTTTGTAATAACGAAAAGATAATGATTCATTTTTGAAAAGGGAATTGTTATAAGAAAAGGTACATATCGGGAGAAAATACATGAAAAAACGGAAAATCAAGCGGGCAGTGGCGGGAGCCATGGCGCTGCTTATGATGATAAATGCTCTGCCGGGGACAGACGGCTGGTTTCATTCCATGACCAGTTATGCCAGCACCGCCAGAGTCAATGCCACAAGCCTGAATGTGCGGAGCGGCCCCGGTACCACCTACTCCATCGTAGGAAAGCTGACCAACGGCAACACAGTCACCGTATTGGGTCAGACTACCGGAGCAGATGGAAAGACCTGGAGCCAGATCCAGTTTGCGGGAACTGGCGGAGTGGATACCACAGGATATGTTCTTTCTACATATTTAAAGAGTCCCACATCTTATTCGCATGATGGCAATTTCGAGAGCTATCTGACGTCTCAGGGATTTCCGGAAAGTTATAAGGATGGGCTGCGATTGCTTCACGCGGAATATCCAAACTGGGTTTTTACCGCCCAGCACACCAATCTGGATTGGAATACAGTGATCGAAAATGAGAGCGTGGTAGGACGAAACCTGGTGTATACCAGCAGCATTTCCTCTTGGAAATCCATTGCAGATGGCGCTTACAACTGGGATACCAGCACCTGGCCGGGATTTGACAGCAGTTCTTATGTGGCTGCTTCCTCTGATATTATTAAATATTACATGGATCCAAGGAATTTCCTGGATGATAAATATGTGTTTCAGTTTCTGACTCACAGTTATGATTCTTCCGCCCAGACGGCGGAAGGATTGAAATCCATGGTACAGGGAACGTTTTTAAGTGGAAGTACCACGGCAACGGGAACCAGTGGAAGCTCTTCTTCAGGCTCCTCTGGAGGACCTGGAGTCAGTGGTTCGACCGGAAGCAGTTCATCCAGTGCCAGCTTGACAGGGCCTGGAGTGTCTGGAAGTTCAAGCTCCAGCAGCTCTAGTAGTTCAAACTCCAGCAGTTCTACCAGTTCTGGCAGTTCCAATTCAGGTGTCAGTCTGACGGGACCTGGAAGCGGATCTTCCAGCAGTGGTTCTACAAGTAGCAGTTCCTCCAGCAAGTCCAATGTCAGCTTTGAGGCTCCTGGGAAAACTTCCAGCAGTAATTCCAATGTAAAATTGGAAGGGCCAAGTGCTTCCATCAGCAAAAAAGAGGCAGATCGTGTGACAACGATTGCGCCGGGAATGTCCGATGGACCTGGCGGAAGTTCTGATTCCAGCAGTTCTTCATCGGATAACAGCAATATAGGACCTGGATATAGTTCAGCAGTAAGCAATACAGAGACGACTACCGCTTCTTATGTAGATATTTTGATGAATGCTGCATCGAAATCCGGCGTAAATCCATACGTGCTGGCGGCGATGATTCTGCAGGAGCAGGGAACCAATGGCACTGGCAAGTGTATTTCCGGTACGGTGGCAGGTTATCAGGGATATTATAACTTCTTTAATATTGAGGCTTATCAGTCTGGTTCCATGGATGCCATTTCCAGAGGACTGTGGTATGCGTCTCAGTCAGGAAGTTACGAGAGACCATGGAATAGCCGTGATCGTGCCATTATCGGTGGTGCGGAATATTATGGAACCAATTATGTAAAGGTAGGACAGGACACTTTCTATTTAAAGAAGTTTAATGTTCAGGGAAGTAATCTGTATAAGCACCAGTATATGACCAACATCCAGGCGGCAGCGGCGGAGGGCGCGAAGTTAGCCGAGGCTTATGGAACATCCTTAAAACAGTCGGCCCTGGAGTTTAAGATTCCGGTGTATAATAACATGCCGTCTACAGCCTGTGCAAAGCCAACAACAGATGGAAGTCCGAACAATAAGTTATCTGGACTGGGTGTTGATGGATTTGCGTTGACGCCAACCTTCAGCCGTGATGTGACGTCTTATGATCTGATTGTGAATCCATCCGTAACAGAAGTGACGGTCAATGCGGTTCCATTGTCTTCTACAGCATCCATCAGCGGTACAGGAACGATCCAGCTGCAGAGCGGCAACAATGAGATCACCATTTCCGTCAAAGCACAGAATGGAACGGTAAGAGAGTATCAGATCCATGTGGTTCGTCAGGATAATGGACCGACCCATAACAGCGCATTAGGTTCTGGAATCAGCGGAAGCAGCTCTTCTGGAAGCAGTTCCTCTGGCAGCAATTATGGTCCGGGTTACAGCTCGGCTTCTTCCAATAACCAGACATCTTCCAGCGGTTCTGACAGTACAACAGGGCCAGGAGTATCCGGAAGTAGTTCTTCTGGAGGTACAGCAAGTGATCCGTCATCCACTGGACCAGGAACTTCCACAGGCACCAGTCAGG
>CAKRWX010000396.1 GCA_934418055.1 uncultured Lachnospiraceae bacterium | reverse complement strand
GCGCACGGGCAGCCGTTACATACTCCTGCTGCTTTAACTGAAGCACCTGACCACGGATGATACGGCTCATGGTTACCCAGTATAACATACCGAAGGCAATAAACATGGAGATCAGGTTCGGACCCAGTACGGATACGAAGGACTTTAATGGGCCGCTTCCTGTATTGATATAATCGGTTAAAATCGGCTTTAACGCAGTTGCGATCAGAAGCACTACCAGCATCTCCGGTACTGCGTAGATCACTTCTACGATACGCTGCATCACTGCATCTACTTTACCGCCACAGTAACCGGAGATCGCACCATACGTTGCTCCGATCACCAGTACCAGGAATGCGGCGCAGATACCAACACTCATGGATACGCGGGCGCCGTACATCACACGGACTAAAATATCACGGCCATACATATCGGTACCGAAAACATGTGGAAATACTTTTTCTCCATTGGCTTTCCGCTGTAACTCGTCTGTGGAATAGCCAAATAAATGCTTCTTGATTCCCAGCTCTTTGCGAAGAGAGTTTACATCTACCTCTTCGTTCTGTTTCTGGGCATTCTGGGCTGCTACCTTTGCTTTTGCTTTGATCTTGGCAATATCAACGCTGGTCAGCTTCTCGCCCTTGGCAGCTGCCTCTGCTTCTGCCTCAGCGATCATCTCCTCTGCGCTCTTGGTTCCACCGGCGGAGGTTCTGGCTGCCAGTTCCGCATCCAGCTTCTGGGTGTCCTCCAGCGTGTAGTGGGTCGGATGCAGATTCTCTGCTCCCTTATTGAACTGGTCATATCCATAAGGAACCAGATATGGACCAACAAATGCAAACAATACCAGGAAAATGATCACTCCAAGAGCAACCATCGCAACTACATTCTTCTTCAGACGGCGCCATGCATCCTTCCAATAAGAAACGCTCTGACGTTCCTGGATGAAATCCTTTTTCTCGGTCTGGGAGGCACTGTCGAAATCATCTGCACTGTAATTGTTCCAGTCCAGAAGCTCTTCAATATCCGGCTGTAAGGTAACCGGACAACGTTTCATCTTGTTATCTTCTGCCACGATTATTCTCCTCCCTTTGTCAGACTGATACGTGGATCGGCGATCTTGTACAGGATATCAACTACCATATTCATCAGAATGATAAAACTTGCCAGGAAAACTGTGGTACCCATGATAACTGGATAGTCACGGTTCTGGATGGACTGTACAAAATAACGTCCCAGGCCCGGAATAGAGAATACGCTCTCTACTACGAAACCACCGCACAGGGTAAATGCAACCTGCGGTCCTAAATAAGTAATAACCGGGATCAGTGCATTACGAAGCGCGTGTTTGAAAATGATCTTGCTGTTCTTTAAGCCCTTCGCTCTTGCTGTTTTGATAAACTCCTGATTCAAGGAATCCAGCATAGCAGAACGGGTCTGTCTTGCCGTGTAACACATCGGATAGAATCCCAGTGCAAAACACGGAAGCACATAAGCCTTCACTCCCTGTGACGGATCAAAGATGGTCGGGAACGGACGGAATCCCTCGATACCGCCTGCAAATACAACCAGCAGAATGGACGCCACAACGAAGCTTGGCATGGAAATACCTAAGGTACAGACTACTCGCAGGATGCTGTCAGTCAGTTTTCCACGCTTAAATGCGGAAAGACATCCTAACGGCACACCAACTAATACTGCCCAGCACAGGGCAATGGCTCCGACCTTAGCGGATACCGGGAACATTTCCTTAATAATGCTTAAAACCGCACGGTTCTTCTGCATCTTTAAAGAAACACCAAAATCACCCTTCAACAGGTTCTGAAGATATTTGCCTAACTGCACGATAACCGGCTGGTCCAGGCCATACTTCGCATTCAGTGCCGCCAGCGTAGCCTCAGACGGCGTTTTCTCACTCAGCCAGGGGCTTCCTGGAACTGCGTTCATCAGAAGGAAGGTCAGACAGGTTACTAAAAAAATCGTAACGGCTGCCATACCAAGCCTTTTTGCTACATACTTACCCATTTTCTCACATCCTATTTTTTCTTTTTGTCTGCTTCCATGTTTTACCTCGCAAGGGGTAAAAAAATAGCTGTCATAAAAAGCACCTGAAAATCCGTGATTTTATCCAGCAATTTCATCTCGTCCCTACACTTTAAAACACAGAAGTACACATGGATATAATCTTACCTCAAACATGTACTAGAAGTCAATAGGGAAACGCAATTTTGGACACTTTTTTGTTATAGGAGGGCGTACACATGTCCATATAGGACATACATTTTCATATTTTCCCTGCGTTTCATGCTATGTGACCGAAAGATCGACCGTATCCAATTATGGATAATATGCAGATCGCAGTTTTAACGGTTAAATGGAATTGTCCAATAAATATCAAATTTACAAAGCAATTACAGGGAAATACCGGATAAAGGGGATTACAATATGATAACTTATGATCCATTATGGAAAACTATGAAA
>CAKRWX010000395.1 GCA_934418055.1 uncultured Lachnospiraceae bacterium | reverse complement strand
GTCCAAGGCAGATGCCGAATCCCCCAGTGAAACCGTTGATAAAACAGAATACAAAATAAATGATGATGCTGGTGGAACCGACTGCAGCCAGTGACTGGGCACCAAGTGTTTTGCCGACAATTACAGAATCTGCCAAGGTATAAAAAAGCTGGAATAAATTACCTAGAATCACAGGAATTGCAAAAGTAAGTAAGGACCAGAATGGGCTTCCGGTCGTTAAGTCCATTTCTTTGGAACGGGACATAAAAGAGCCTCCTTAAGGATAAGTTTCTTGTGTAATGATGGCTTAAGCAGTATAATAAAACCACTGATGAACAGTAGGAGAATTGGAAAACGGCCATGAGAAAAATTCTTGTTGATGATACCAGAAGATTATTCCGGCAAACCAGCGGGAACTGGAGCGGTTAGAACAGATGTTAACGTATCTGAATACGCATTTTGATTCTGTGGTATCGCTGCAGGAACTGGCGGATCAGGTGCATCTGTCCAGGGAAGTCTGCTGCCGCTTATTTCGGAAAATGACAGGAAAGACGATTACCGGATACCTAGAGGAATATCGGGCAGAAAAAAGCCTTTCCCTGGTTCAAAGTGGGCAGTATTCCATGGTGCAGATTGCAGATATGACCGGATTCAGCAATCCCAGCCGTTTTGCGGCTGCCTTTCGGAAGCAGTTTGGATGCAATCCCGGAGAATACAATTCTACCGCAGGTGATTATAAAGGAATTTTTGAAAAATGACGATTCTGGTATTGATTTTGATGATACAGATATTGACATAAAAGAAAAGGAGAAGAAAAACATGATCGTATCAAACGCTATCGAAAAGATGATTGATTTCTATCAGGGAAGCCAGCATGATATCAACCATTTCCTGAAAGTCTGGTCTTACGCCAGAAACATCGGACTGATGGAAGGACTGGATGACCATACTCAGGAGGTATTGGAGCTGACAGCAGTGGTTCATGACATTTCCTGTCCATTATGCAGGGAGAAGTACGGCAATGCCAATGGAAAGAAGCAGGAGCTGGAGAGTCCGCCACTGGTCAGTGAGTTTTTCAAGGATCTTCCAGTGGCAGAAGAGGATGTAAAGCGGATCTCCTGGCTGGTGGCTCATCACCATACCTATACGGGGGTTGATGGGATTGATTATCAGATTCTGCTGGAGGCAGATTACCTGGTGAACGCAGGAGAGAGCGGTTATTCCAGGGAAAATGTGCAGTATATGCTGGAGACGGTATTTCAGACAGAGAGTGGAATCCGGCTGTTAAAATCCATTTATTTGCGGTAAATTTCAAGTCGAACGTCCGTGAGACTTGGCGCGTGATTCTGGTCAGCGTAAGCTGACATATTCTTTACAGAATCACTGCGCATTCTCGCGGAGCGTTTATCTCAGTCGGAGATGGGACTCCCACTGAGAATAATTTGTTATTACTCACCACCTGAAGAGGTGGGAGTCTTCTCGACTGAGATAAAAGAACCCTGCGGTGGGATGCGAGAAATGTCGCTCCCTATCACCGCAGGGTAAATTTACTTGTCCATCCGCTTGACGATCCACATGGCGACCAGAAGAATCACAACGATAACCTCCACGATGGTTCCAG
The DNA here is from genome assembly GCA_934418055.1 of uncultured Lachnospiraceae bacterium. Classification (GTDB taxonomy): domain Bacteria; phylum Bacillota; class Clostridia; order Lachnospirales; family Lachnospiraceae; genus UBA3402. Next base: position 859 of record CAKRWX010000395.1, on the reverse strand, counting down.
TGGTCTGGATGTTTAAATACCATGGCGTGGACGCCAGGTCATAAAGTCCTGGACTGGTGCGGTATTCGTAGGTCTGGTAAATACAGATTCCGGCAAATACGCCGATGACGCACCAGAGGGTGGTTTTTAAATATTGATAGAGTTTTTGCATAGTTGTCATACCTCAAAAGTTTTTTTAGAGATGGGCGGCTGCGTTAACACCCAGCTGAACGCTCTGGCTGTCCGCAGTCCGGGATCTTGAAAATGATTTCCCTTGTTCCACTCCAGCGTACACTGGATTTTCTGTTCTTTCAGCCAGTTATCATAGGCGCGGATGCAGTCTCCCACAGCAGCCATCACTGAATTTTTTGTCCGTTCTTCCCGGTCACCGAGACTTAGATAGACACAGGAAGATTGAAATTTGTGGGTTTTTGCGTAGTCTAAAAATCCGGGAAACCAGACAGACGGCGATGCCGCTGCAATCCCGGCAAACAGGTTTGTCTGATAGGCAGCCCATAGAGAAAAAAGTCCGGCGAGAGAGTAACCGCCTAAGTAATAGGTCTTATGGGGATCAGAGCATAATTCTGTAATTGTTTTTAGAAAATCCGCTGCGCCATTGCCAAAGTCCTGATTGCCAAATACAGCAGGTGCCTTCCATGGAGACAGATCCTGATTCCAGCTTCGCACTTTTACGGCAATCAGGCAAAAATCCATGGAAGTTAGCCGTTGGATTTCGGAAACTTCCGCTTCCATTTCCTCCAGATCGTGGTCATCCACTGGCTGGACCAGGACGATGGGAGAGTCTGGATTTCCATATTCTATAAATCCGGCCTTTTGGTACATGGAGATGGCCCGTTCATTATCGGCAACCACATCCAGT
>CAKRWX010000394.1 GCA_934418055.1 uncultured Lachnospiraceae bacterium | reverse complement strand
AGCCCTTGACCGTACAGGTCCTGGAAACCGGGCTGACGCCGATCACCGCTGTCACGGACTTGGACGGAGCCATCAGGTAACTGTCTGTCAATGTGATCCCGATCCGCTTTCCTGCCTCCAGACAGCCTAATAACTGCGGCTGACAGGACAATGGGAAATCTCCATATCCAGGGCTGAAACGAGGTCTCAAATATAATCCCCGGCTCTCATAGTCCCGCCGGATCTGCTCGTTGACCTCATCACAGTAATCCTCCAGCATAGCTGCTGCCGCTGCCTGAAGGATCACGGCTTTGCTCATCTGGATCTTCGTGTAACGCTGGATCAGATGATCCACTCCGGCTCCTAGGGTTGCTGCAAAAACCAGAAGTTTCTCACAATCTTTTAAATTTTTTCGTAAATTCGCACTCTGGGTTTCAAAAACAGGAGTCACAATACCAGTATCCCCGGTAAATTCCAGAGGATACTCCCGGTAAAAGGATCTGGGGGTAGCAGCCTGTTCCAGTTCCTTCCAACAGATCACAGCCAGATTCTTCGCTGCTTCATCTGGTTCCTGTCCATGATAGCCCAGATAACGGAAGGTTTCTTTAAGATTCATATATTTTTCTTCTAAATACCCTATGATTTATAAAATTTCGGATAAGTTTGCCTGGATCTGTGCTGCCACGTCTGGTTTATTCATGGAATATACGTGGATCGCGTTGACGCCGTTGGCGATCAGGTCAATGATCTGGTCCGTCGCGTATGCAATACCAGCCTGTTTCATGGCTGCCGGGTTATCGCCGAAACGGTCAACCAGGGCTTTGAAGCGGGCCGGAATATAGCAGCCGGACATCTGGATGCTTCGTGCCACCTGAGCCGCGTTGGTGATCGGCATGATACCAGCCACTACAGGGACCTTGATATCTTTCTCGCGGATGCGGTATAAGAAATTGTATAAGGTATTGTTATCGAAAAACATCTGGGTAGTGATGAAATCACAGCCGGCTTCTACCTTCTCTTTCAGATGCTGAATGTCCTCAGTCTTATTGACAGACTCCACATGCCCCTCTGGATAACAGGCTGCACCAATGCAGAAATCACCACTCTCCCTGATCTCGCGGATCAGCTCGGACGCATAGCGGTAGTCATTCTGGATATTCCCATCCTTTGGGATATCCCCACGCAGCGCCATGATATTCTCAATGTTATATTCTTTTAACTCTTCCACTACCTTATGTACATGCTCTCTGGTGGAGGACACGCAGGTTAAATGAGCCAGCGTCGGAACACCACATTCTCTTTGGATCTTATCTGCAATGCTGACGGTGTATTTGCTGGTGCCGCCGCCGGCGCCGTAGGTAACGCTCATAAAAGATGGGTGCAGCTTACCGATCTCTAATGCTGCTTTCTCCACAGATTCGTAATTCGCCTCTGTCTTTGGCGGGAACACTTCAAAAGAAAGGGTTGGTTTGCCCTGTCCGATCATATCTCTGATTTTCATATCTTCCTCCTGATGCATCAATCATTCTGAGGAATCGCTTTTACCACTGCAATTCCATTCTGGTTTTTTATTTTCTCACAAAATCCGCAAAAAATCTACCACTTTTCAGCTTTATTGCAGAAAAATTTCTTGTTATTTTTTTATCAAACTATTGTCTTTTTTGAAAAATATGGTAAAATGGCGGAAACTGCTTTGACCCTGGGAAGTCAAATGTGTGTAAGATCCCACCTCATATCCGGCAGACGGCTTTCGCTGTTACTGCCTCATGAAAAGAAAAAGGAGACTTGACACATGGAACAGACCCAAAGCCGTTTCAAAGCATTTCTTGCACGGAAGAATGTCAACATTACCGTGAAAACTTATCTGATCGATGCCCTGGGAGCCATGGCCTTTGGCCTTTTCGCTTCTCTTCTGATCGGCACCATCTTCGCCACTCTCGGCGAAAAATCCGGAATTGAAATTTTTACAACCATTTCTGATTATGCCAAAAGCGCAACTGGCGCTGCACTGGGCGTGTCGATTGCTTAAGCATTAAAAGCACCACAGCTGGTATTATTCTCAGCAGCCACTGTCGGTATTGCCGGAAATGCCCTTGGCGGACCGGTTGGCGCTCTGGTAGCAACCGTTGTGGCAACGGAACTTGGTAAGATCGTGTCAAAAGAGACACGGGTAGATATTTTAGTGACTCCTGGCGTTACGATCATCTCTGGTGTACTGATCGCCCAATTTGTGGGACCTGGCGTGTCGGCGTTCATGACTGCCTTTGGTAATCTGGTAAAAACCGCTACGGAGATGCAGCCGTTCTTTATGGGAATTCTGGTGTCTGCACTGATCGGTATCGCGCTGACCCTGCCTATCAGCAGTGCGGCGATCTGTATTATGCTGAGTCTGGACGGACTGGCTGGTGGCGCAGCAACGGCTGGATGCTGTGCGCAGATGATCGGGTTTGCGGTGCTTAGTTTCCGGGAAAATGGAGTAGGCG
>CAKRWX010000393.1 GCA_934418055.1 uncultured Lachnospiraceae bacterium | reverse complement strand
GATCTCATCCTCATCAAAGCCGCCTTCCGGCCCGATAAACACTGCGATCTGCTGTCCCGGCGCCAGTCTGCCTAATACCTGCTTTATTCCGTCCATTCCCTTTTCCAGTTCATAAGGGATCATGCACAGATCAAAATTCTGCTCTTCTATATAGGAAAATGCCTCTTTTAAGCTCATCACCATTCCCACTTCTGGGATATAACTGCGCTTTGACTGCTTGGCCGCACTTTCTGCAATGGCCTGCCAGCGGCGTACCTTTGCCTCTGCCTTTTTCGCGTCCAGCTTTACCACCGCATTTCTGGTGGCAACCGGGATCACACCTGCAGCCCCAAGTTCTACAGCCTTCTGGATGATCACTTCCATTTTATCCGATTTTGGCAGTCCCTGAAAGAGCCATATTCTGGAAGGAAGCTCCCTGCTGTCTTCATTTTCAGAAAGGATCTCTAAAATCCCTTCCCCGTCTGTATAAGTTTCTACCTGACAGTTATAGTCTTTTCCTGTGCCGTCACTGATGAGTACCGCTTCTCCCGGCTTCATGCGGAGCACATTTTTCATGTGGTTCAGATCCGCTCCCGTGATCCTTACCATTCCTTCTCCGATCGCCGAAGAATCTACAAAAAAATGATACATTTACGGCTCCTATTTCTTTCTTGCAGTGACAGAGAGCCATTCTCCCTGATATGTGATTTCTACAACTTCCAGTTCTTCACTGGCAGCAAATGCAGCCCGAACTGCCTCTTCCTTCAGGTTGATGATACCAGAAGTGATGAAGTAACCACCTTTTTTCAGGTGTACCGGGATCTCTTTTACCAGCATGATGATAACATCTGCTAAAATATTGGCAACTACGATATCGTATTTCTCATATCCGGCCCAGTCCTGAACAGACTTGTCATCAATGATATTTCCCTGAAGTACATGGAAACGGTCGCTGCTGATATCATTGGAAGCCAGATTTTCACCAACAGCTGTAATGGCATTTTCATCCAGATCTGTTCCCCAGACTTCCTTTGCACCCAGTTTTAAAGCAGTAATGCCTAAAATACCGCTTCCTGTTCCTACATCCAGGATCTCGCTTTCGCTGTGGACATATTTTTCCAGCTGGCGGATGCAAAGCTGGGTCGTTTCATGCATACCGGTTCCGAAAGCAGTTCCCGGATCGATCTGTACTAACAGCTTGTCCTTGTGTTCTTCCGGAATAGTCTCCCAGGTTGGCTTGATCAGGATATGATCTACTGTAAAAGGCTTAAAATACTGCTTCCAGTTGTTGATCCAGTCCTTATCTTCCGTTTCAGAAGCTTCGATGGAACGCTGTCCCAGGTCTGTATACGCAGCCAGCTCATCCAGTCCTTCTTCCACACGGCGAAGCATCTCCTCTACCTGGTCATCATCATCCAGATAAAAGCTTACCTTTGCAACACCTTCATCCGGCGGAAGCTCCGGAAGGATATCTATGAACATGCCTTTTGTTTCTTTTTCTGTAAGAGGCACATTATCTTCTACTTCAATGCCCTCAATACCCACATCATCCAGCATGCTGCTTACCAGATCAACTGCTTCTGTGGTAGTAGTCAGAGTGAATTTTTTCCACTTCATAATGCATTTCTCCTTTTAGTTGCCCGTCAGAATTTTTATAAATAAGATCCCCAGTACCACCAGAACAACCGGACGGACGATTTTCTGGCCGTCATGGACTACCAGCCCTGAACCCAGGTAATTGCCTGCTACAGAACAGGCTGCTGCTGCCAGTCCCAGAGGATAATAAACATTTCCTGCTATAATAAATGTCACCAATGCTGCTACATTGGAGGAAAGATTGATGATCTTGGTCTGTGCGGATGCACTGCGGGTATCCATTTTCGCCGCCCCTGTAAATACAAGGAGCAGAAAAGTACCTGTACCCGGCCCGTAAAAACCATCATAACAGCCGATGAAAAAAGCCGCGATCACAGAGATCAGAAACATCTTCTTATAAGGAACCGTTCCCGTTTTCTCATCTTCCCCCAGGTTCTTATTTTTTAACACATGATAAGCTACAATAGGTAAAACAACGATCATCATGTGGCGGATCACAGAATCCGAAACCAGAAGGGATACTTTTGCTCCTAAAACAGAACCTGTCATGGCACAGACTGCCGATGCAATGGCTATAGCCATTTTTCCTTTTAAATAACCATGTTTTAATAATCTTACCGCAGAAATGGAAGTTCCTATGGTAGAACTCATCTTATTGGTTCCAAGGGCCATATGAGCCGGAACCCCTGCGATCAGATATCCAGGGAGAGAAATAAGTCCCCCGCCTCCGGCAATGGAATCTACAAGACCTGCCAGAAATACCAACGGGCAGACAATCAGATAAGCTGTCACGTTTCCTTCCTCTCTTTCGTACCAATAACCAAAACAACTCATATCTTAGCACAGTTTAAATGCACTGGCAATAAAAGGCAGCTTATTTTTGCAATAAA
>CAKRWX010000392.1 GCA_934418055.1 uncultured Lachnospiraceae bacterium | reverse complement strand
CATCTTAATGGTATCTTTTGCCGAGGTTCCCCTGGTTCTGGCATCCCTCACCATCCGGCGGATCAGACGTCCATCGGTAGTCGGTATCCGGTTATGCTCGTCAATATTTAACTGGGTCAGAGCACTGATATAAATCTTGAATTTATGCTCCGGTGATAATGCATAGGAAAGCTTCTCATTGAGACAATGGATTCCTTCAATAACCAGAATATCATCTTTTCCAAGAGTCAGGTAATCCCCCTTGTATTCCCTTAAGCCTGTGACGAAATTATATCGTGGAAGTTCCACTGTTTTTCCCGCCAGCAGATCCGTCATATCCTGATTAAACTGTTTTAGATCAATGCATTCCAATGCTTCATAATTATAGTTGCCCTTCTCATCTCTCGGACTGTCCACCCGGTTAACAAAATAATCGTCCACGCCGATGGCATGGGGCTTTAAGCCTAACGCCCGCAGCTGAATGGATAACCGGTGGGAAAATGTCGTCTTTCCGGAGGAACTTGGCCCTGCAATCATGACAAATTTCTTCTCCGGCTGTTCTGCGATCATCTCCGCGATCTGGCCGATCTTCTTCTCCTGAAGTGCCTCCTGGATCAGAATTAACTCGCTGGCTCTGCCTTTACAGATCTCACTGTTTAAGTCCGCAATGGTGCTGATGCCCATTTTCTCGCCCCAGACTGCGGATTCCTTCAAGGTATCAAACAGCTTTTTGCTGCTTTTCAATTCCGGTACCTGCTCCGGCTCCTCTTTCGTCGGCAGCACTAACACAACTCCAGACTCATAAGGAACCAGGTCAAACCAGCGGATATAGCTGGTATCCGGCGCCATATAGCCATAATAGTAATCCGTAAAGCCACCGATCCGGTACACATTGACCGTTGAGATCCGGCGGTAGCGGAACAATTCTGCCTTCTCGTGCATGCGATAGCGGTGGAATAACTCGATGGCTTCGTCCTTCTTCAACGCACTCTTCATGATCGGGATCTTCTGGTCCGCGTACTCGTGCATTTTCGCCTTTACCCGGTCTAGCAGCTCCTGATCCAGGGTGAAATCGCCTCTTGCGTCCACAAAAAGGCCCTTTCCCACAGAGAAATCCACAAATACCTTCTCGATATGCTCCGTTCCCACCACCTCATAAAACGCCTTCAGCATCATCAGGGTGGCGCTTCTCTGGTACGTCTGCATTCCAGGCGCGTCCGCTGTGGTCACGAACTTCAGTTCACAGTCTTTTTTCAGACTCTTATATAATTCTGTCAGTTTCCCATTGACGAACACCAGGATAATCTCATGGGGATATTCCGCCTGGTGTTTTTTTGCGATAGTGAGATAAGGCGTTCCCGCCTCGTAGCTTTCTATTTTTCCATTGATCGTAACTTGAACCATATGTTACCTCCTTATCTGCGATCTGCTGTCGTCATCGATGTTCCGACAGACATCCGCTGGTGCTTCAACTAGCCCTGGTCTGCCACGACCACCGGTTTTACCACACCTGCACTGGGAATTTCAATGGCATCTGGATAATCTGCGCGTTACTATCGATCTGATCTTTGCAATACTCCGCCATAAATCCGATAAAAATATGCTCCAGTCCATAATGTCCCGCGTCAATGATCGCCAGCTCATTGGCCGCCGCGTCAATGCCCTCATGATGTCCCATATCACCGGTGATCAATACCTGGGCTCCAGCCTTTTCCGCCTCGATCTCCATGCCGCGTCCAGACCCCGGGCAGACAGAGATCCGCTCCACCAGTCCCGGTGCCGCCTCCTGTCCATATACGGTCACGAAAGGTAAGCCAAACTGCTCTTTCACCAGCTCCGCCAGGGCTTTTAAGGTCATCGGCTCCTTTAATTTTCCGGTCTTTCCGATTCCAATGGCTCCCTCATCCGTCACCTTCGTGGTCTCCAACGGCTCACACTCCGCAAATCCCAGCTTTTCCGCTGCCAGATCTGCCATACATCCAGGCGCGATGTCAAAATTCGTGTGCATGGCGTACATGCTGATATCTGCCTGGATCAATTTGATCAGTCTCCGTCCGATGAAATCCTGGTCATTGACCTTTTTCATGGAATGAAAGATCAATGGGTGATGAGTGATCAGAAGATCCACCTGCTCTTTCACCGCCAAATCCACCACATCATCGGTGGCGTCCAGGGCGATCAGTACCTTTTTCACTTCTTTTTCCGCCCGTCCTGCCAACAATCCCGGATTGTCCCACTCACAGGCCAGATCCTTCGGCGCTAATTTCTCCAGTTTCTCCATCCATTCACTGCATTTCATGTTGTGCCTCCCCGATCCACTGGATCTGTTTTCTCAATTCTTCTGCCCGGTTCACAGCAGACTCACTCTCCTGTCCGGCAAGACCTTTTAAAATGCTCTCGCACAGAGCCTTTTCCTTCTCCAGAAGTTCTGCTAAAACCGGATGTTTCTCTTTTAATAACAATGGCCCGTACAGGCTTTCCCACGGTTTTAAAGG
>CAKRWX010000391.1 GCA_934418055.1 uncultured Lachnospiraceae bacterium | reverse complement strand
GCGGGAGTCAGTACAGCTGTTTTTTTGAATGCGATGATGGGTCATACGCAGGAAATGGATGATGTACATACAAAAAGCAAGACACATATTGGAACAGTTGTGATTCCGGCAGCCTGGGGACTTGCGGAATATCTCGGGAAGTGCGGACAGGATTTTATCCTTGCAGTAATTTGTGGATATGAAACAATGAGCCGCATAGGAATGGCATTTGGAGTATCTTCCCATCGAAATAAGGGGTGGCACGTTACAGCAACTGCAGGCACTTTTGGTGCAGCGGTTGCATGTGCAAAACTTCTTGGATTGGATGCAGAACAGACAACATATGCACTTGGACTTGCAGGTGCTCAGAGTTTTGGAACCTGGGGCTTTTTGGGCGATGGGTCAACAAATAAAGTTCTAAATCCGGCAAGAGCAGCACAAGTTGGAATGGAAGCAGCGTTTCTGGCTCAAGCCGGGATGACAGGGCCGGAACATATTCTAACTGCTGAAGATGGTGGAATTTTAGCTATGATGAGTGATGAAAGTGATCCGACTAAGATTGTCGAAGATCTTGGAACGGTATGGCAGAGCTTATACATGGACAATAAACCATATCCATCCTGCAGGAGTACTCATTGTACAATCGATGGAACACTTGCACTGGCGAAGAAATATGCGATTAAGGCAGAGAATGTTGATCATGTTGAGGTAGATACATATCTGGTTGGATATAAGCAGTGTGGCGTGAGTGAAGGAAGCGTGAGACCAAGGAAACCAGTACATGCCAAATTTTCTTCTCAATATACAGTAGCATGTGCATTATTATTCGGTGAGGTTACACTTCGTCAGTTCAAACAGGAAGTGATTGACGATCCAAAGGTGCAGGAACTGGTAAGTCGTGTGGTAATTCGCCCGGCGGATGAATTTACAAAGGTATATCCAAATCACTGGGGCTGTACCGTACGAATCTATACTAAAGATGGTCATGAATATGAAGAATATGTAAAAGATGCATCGGGGAGTGTAGATAATCCACTGACAAAAGAACAGGTTGAGTCCAAAGCGATTGCTTTGATGAAAGAAATTTGTGGAGAGAAGGCCAAGACGATTGCAGAAGAAATATTAAAAATCATGAATTTGGAATGTATGCCGGAAATTTAAGTGTACTGCAAATGTAAAGGGGAAGAAAAATGAGCAGAATTCAAGTTCCGTATGGAAAAACATATCAGGAAGCCGAAATCGATGATAGCATCCCGGTTCAGTTGATTGATCCGGAGTGTGCCCCGGTAACTGAAAGTGTTGACACACTGATTGAACGGGCATTGGATCATCCAATTGCATCTGAAAGACTGGAAAATATTGTAACAAAGCAGGATATGCCGCTGATTATCGTGAATGACCAAACTCGTCCGGGACCGAACCGGGAGATGGTAGAGGCGATTGTAAGACGCCTGGAGAAAGCGGGGATTCCGGATGCTCACATGAGAATCATTATCGCGACAGGCAGCCATCGGGCACCGACATCGGAAGAACTGGACTCTCTGGTGGGAGAAGATATTCACAAGCGGATTGCAGTATATAGTCATGACTGCAAAAAAAATAATGTTTATCTTGGTACGACTGAAGGCGGGCTTCCAATTTATGTTGATAAGCTGGTAGCAGAAGCAAGCTTTATTATTACAACAGGATTGGTTGCGCCTCATAAGGCAGCTGGTTTTTCAGGCGGGAGAAAAAGCATTGTTCCGGGAGTAGCAGGAATTGAAACATTAAAGATTCACCACTCCCTTCCGATTCGACCGTTTGAGCCTGCAGTAGGCTGGATGGAGGAAAATCCGTTCCATCAGGCAGCACTGGCAGCGGCAAAACTGGTAAAGGTCCGTTTTATTTTGAATGCGGTTCAGGATACTCACAAACAGAACGTGGCAGTTGTGGCTGGTGATCTTGCTGAGGCCCATGCTGAAGGTGTGAGAATCTGCAGAGAGCACAACATTGTTGAGTGTGATAAATACGGCGATGTGGTGATTGCTTCTCCGGGAGGAGCACCGAGAGACTGTAACCTTTATCAGGGGCAGAAAGCTCTGGCCACTGCAGAATTATTTGCTAAAAAGGGTGGTGATGCAGTACTTATCCTGGTAGCAGAAGCAGAAGATGGTATCGGTCCGCAGCTGTTCCAGGACTGGTTGATAGAGGGTAAAAATCCGCAGGATATTATCGAACGATTCCGAAGAGAAGGATTTGATGTGGGAACAAATAAAGCGTTTGAGTATGCCCGTGCTATGACGAAAGGTCGTCTGATCATTGTCAGTGAAAATGTAGACAAGGAACAAATCCGGAGAATGAAGATGGAATGCGTTTCTACCCTTCAGGAAGCTATTGATATGGTAACAAAAGAGAAAAAGCTGGAACAGGTGATTGTACTGCCAAAAGCGGTAAATATTATTCCGCATTTTGCAGACAACTAATGTTTCACTTATATAAATGAAAAGGAGAGGTAAAAGG
>CAKRWX010000390.1 GCA_934418055.1 uncultured Lachnospiraceae bacterium | reverse complement strand
GATCACAACCTGCTGTACCTGGACAATAAGACCCCGGATGATCACATTTATTTACAGTCTGTTGCGAAAAGGTTTGGTGTTCATGTGTCCAGACCGGGAAATGGTATCTGCCATGCGGTTCAGGTGGCAAGATTCGGCGTGCCTGGCAAATTAAGCATGGGCGGTGACAGCCATACGCCTCATGGCGGTTCCATCGGTATGCTGTGTATCGGTGTCGGCGGCATGGATGTGGCAACTGCCATGACTGGCGTGCCAATGCGTCTGAAAATGCCTGAGATCATCCGCGTCAATTTAAAGGGTCATTTAAAACCGGGCTGCAACGCCAAGGAAGTGATCCTGGAAATGCTCCGTAGAGTCGGCATCAAAGGCGGTCTCGGCAAGGTATTTGAGTATGTGGGCGAGGGCGCTGCAGGCTTAGAGGTATCAGAACGTGCCACCATCACCAACATGGGCGCGGAGATGGGCGCCACCACTTCCATTTTCCCAGGGGATGAGCAGGTTCGGAAATTTATGCGGGCCCAGGGAAGAGAAGACCAGTACGTGGAGATGCTTCCAGATGAGGACGCAGAGTACGATGGTGAGATGGAGATCGATTTAAGCCAGTTGAATCCATTGATCGCATGTCCGCACCAGCCAGATAACGTAATGCCGTTGAAGGATGCGGAGAAGAAGAAAGTGCAGCAGGTATTTATTGGAAGCTGTACCAACGCCAGCTATTCCGATATCGCCAAGGTGGCACTGGTAATGCAGGGACATCACGTAAACGAAAATGTAAGCTGTACCTGCGCGGTTTCTTCTAAACAGGTGTACAAACAATTGATGCGTGACGGCTATCTGGAAATGTTGATCGACGCCGGTGTCCGGATCCTGGAGATCGCCTGCGGTCCATGCTGTGCCATCGGCCAGTCCCCGGCAACCAAGGGCGTGGCAGTCCGCACCTCCAACCGGAACTTCAAAGGACGTGCCGGTAACCCGACAGCGGAGATCTATCTGGTGAGCCCGGAGAGCGCTGCTGCAACCGCAATCTTAGGAACTTTTGCAACCGCTGAGGATATCCTGGGTGATGATGTGAAGAAACTGGCAGAGATCCATGAGCCGGAGGTTTACCCGGTAGACGATTCCATGATCATTGAGCCGCTTCCAGAAGAAGAGGCACAGAAAGTGGAGATCGTCCGTGGACCAAACATCCAGCCACTGCCGATCCCGGAGCCGTTTACCGATCATTTATGCGTTCCGATCAGCTTAAAGACTGTGGATAACATCACCACCGATGATATCACCCCGGCAAGCGCAGAGTTCTCCAGCATGCGTTCCAACATTCCGCTGATGAGCAAATACTGCTATCACCGCTACGATCCGGAGTTCTCTGAGAGAGCCAAGAAGATGGGACAGAGCATCATCATCGGCGGCGAGAACTACGGCCAGGGCTCTTCCAGAGAGCATGCGGCCATCAACCCGATGTATCTGGGCGTCCGTGCTGTCATTGCCAAGAGCATTGCCAGAATCCACAAGGGCAATCTGTTGAACCACGGCATTATCCCGATGGTATTTGATGATCCGGCGGATTATGACAAACTGGAAATGGGCGATGAGTTGGAGATCAACGACCTGCTGAACCAGATACAGACCAAGGTAGTAGAAGTGCGGGACAACACCAAGGGCATTACCTTCAAGGCACGTCTGGAGCTTTCCGAAAATGAGCTGGAGGTTATTTCCTGCGGAGGACAGCTGCGGTATTTAAAGAAACAGTTGGGAAAATAGAAACAAACGGGAAAATTGTAACAAGTGGCAAATCATATGGAATGGGGGTTCCATATGAAGAAGTGTATAGAAAGAGGTAACGGTCCGGCAGGCATGGGAACCTGCCGAACTGTTACAGAGAGGAAAGCAAAATGGGTGAGGAAAAAACAAAAAAGAGCTTTTTGTCCGAGATGAAGGAACTGGGCGGTATGCCATGGTGGCTGTATCTGTTATGTGCAGCGGTGGTACTTGCGGTAGCGTTAACAGATACCTTGGGATATGATCTGATGGCGTTTATCGCAGTATCCGCGTCACTGGCAATTTTATTTAATAAGATCGGTAAGATCCTTCCAATCTGGAATACGTACATTGGCGGCGGTCTGCTGATGGTATTCTTTGGAACCGCAATTTTGAAACAGTTTAACCTGATTCCTGAGAAATATGTAGAGCAGATCAGCAATATGGTTCAGGGCGATGTGAATTTGTTGGGAATTTTCATTTTGGCTCTGATCATGGGCTCCATTCTTTCCCTGGACCGGAAGGTGTTGCTGCGCAGCTTTGTGGGATACATTCCGGCAATCTTAGGTGGATTAGCAGGTGCTTCTGTTCTGGGTGTTTTAGCTGGACTGATTTTCGGAATTTCCCCAGTCAACATGATCATCAAATATGTGCTTCCGATCATGGGCGGTGGAAATGGAGCAGGCGCAGTCCCATTATCCCAGATTTATGAGCAGATCAGTGGAGA
>CAKRWX010000389.1 GCA_934418055.1 uncultured Lachnospiraceae bacterium | reverse complement strand
CCCATGTATGGATTTTCCACATTGTTTCTCAGCATATTCGGACTGTCGGTTGGAATCTTTGTGGGATGTCTGGTCATGTCGCTGGCGGAAACCTTAAAGGCACTTCCGGTCATCGGCCGGAGGCTTTATCTGGCGGTGGGACTGCAGTATCTGATCCTGTCCATTGCCCTGGGAAAGCTGGCCGGATCGCTGGCGTATTTCTTTTGCGGAATGGCCGCGGAGTAGAAGGAGTATACGATGGAACTGAATAAAAAAGCATATGACGAATATATCAAACAGATCACCCCGGTCAATGAACTGGGAAGCGACATGCTGCACGCCTTTGTGACCGGCGGTATCATCTGCGCTCTGGGGCAGGCCTCGGTGATGCTGATGATGAACTACCTTGGAATGGAAAAAGAAGAAGCCCAGACCTGGATGTTGATCGAGCTGATCCTGGCCAGCGTCCTGCTGACCGGTTTTGGCATCTACCCGAAAATTGTAAAATGGGGCGGCGCCGGAGCATTGGTGCCTATCACCGGATTTGCCAACTCTGTGGTGGCCCCGGCTATCGAGTACAAGGCAGAGGGACATGTGTTTGGAATCGGATGCAAAATCTTTACGATTGCTGGGCCGGTCATTTTATTTGGTGTATTAACGAGCTGGATTTTGGGGATTCTGTACTGGATTGGAATGATGATAGGGATGGTTTAGATTGTGATTTGATTCCGCTTCGTTTATACTATCGATAAGTGAAAAAGGAGCGAATTATTACAAAGGAGAAGAAAAACGATGAAGAATACAGAAAACAAGAATGGCCAGTATAAGAAGAAAAGTTACCTTTCTACTCCGGTGGGAATATTGGAATTAGTGGAGGATGAAAAGGGACTTTGTGAGTTAAATCTTACTAAAACGGACAGAAATGAAAATGTACCGGAAGAAGAAACAATTCTGTTGAAAAGGGTAAAATGCCAGTTGCTGGAATATTTTTCCGGAGAGAGAAAACAATTCGAATTGCCATTATCAATTTCCGGTACGCCGTTCCAGCAAAAGGACTGGCAGGCTCTGCAGAAAATTCCGTATGGTGAAACACGCAGCTATGGAGAGATTGCCCGGGATATTGGATGTCCGAATGGAGCCCGGGCGGTAGGAATGGCAAATAGAAATAATCCGATAGCTATTATTATTCCATGCCACCGGGTCATCGGAACGGATGGAAAACTGACTGGATATGCAGGAAAACGAAATGCTTTGGATATTAAGGAGTATCTGCTGAAGCTGGAGGGAGTTTTATAAAGAAAAAGCGCTGACACAGGCGCTTTTTTTAGTTTGCGCGCCATGGGCGCGCTCTAACGGGTGCAAGTCCCGAACACGTCCAGGTAGTGGGAAGTGTATAGCCGAACAGCAAGGGTGTCTATCGTGAGGTTTCATCAGCCCAGTAACAATGAACTGTGAGAAGTCAGCCGATCCCATAGTAGTGAGGAACAGATGTGCACAGCAAGCAACTCTGGCGTATAAGTACCGGAAAAAGATTCAGTTGAAGGCTGTGCTGCTTCCGGCAGTCATTTACCTGATTAGCAGCGGGATTTCTATCAAGGTGGCGGCATCTATGAATCTTGACAGTCTGAAAGCATTTTTCGGACTTTTATTGATTGCTTTGGCTGTGTATTTTAATTTCTTTTCTGCAAAGCTTCAGATCCATGCAGATTTTAAGAGTGCATTGATCTGTGCCGGAGTTTCTGGAGTTACGGGAGGATTGTTTGGAATTGCTGGGCCGCTATCTAGGAAGCCGGGTAGTAGACCGTCTGGACAGTGCAAAAATGAAAAAATGCATTTATCTCCTGTTGGCACTGGCCGGGCTGGTAACATTTTTGCGGGCTGTGGGATGGTTTTAAAAGAGGTGACAAATTATATGATCTATGATAAATTCAGACACAATCCATCAGTGGAAAATTTAGTGGGGAATATTGAGCTGCCGTGCATGGCACCCGTCAGGCAAATATTTCCGTCAATCCAGTCTGATGAAAAAGATTCCATCATTCAGAAAGCGTTTGAAAAACCGGGAATCGGAGAAAAAATCAGCCCGGGTATGGAGATTGCCATTACTGCGGGAAGTCGGGGAATTGCGAATAATAAGCAGATTTTAAAAACTGTGGTGGAGTTTGTAAAGGCAAGGGGCGGAATTCCTTTTCTGGTGCCTGCAATGCTGAAATAGCATTGTCAATATCGGTAAGTGCATGATCAATGTAATTCAGAAAAAGTTTTCCATTTTCATTTAAGGTTATAGAGCGGCCAATCCGGTCAAAAAGAGAGACGCCAAGTTCTTTTTCCAGTCGTGATATCGTTGCACTGAGTGCAGGCGGAGACACCATTAATTCTGTAGCTGTTTTTGTCAATTGCTGGTTTTTAGCTAATGCCTGAAAATAACGTAATTGAAGCAGTTCCATGATATTGCCTCCCGTTTTATACTGGAATTATTATAACACAAAAAAGAAGAGCCACCGCACAAT
>CAKRWX010000388.1 GCA_934418055.1 uncultured Lachnospiraceae bacterium | reverse complement strand
CAGCCATCCACGGCGCGAGATAGCGGCTGCCGAGCGAGCCCAGCAGGATCAGAATTACCGCGAAAATCAGCAGCCATTTATTCAGCGAATCTGCACCGTAGCGTCCGTACATGAACCGCCGCAGCGCATCGCCCAGCTTTTGAAACATGTGACAGCCCCCTGTATTTTATATGAAATCATTTGTTACATTATACTGTTTCGTTACCGGGTTTACAAGAAATGCGTCGAAGTGTTTAAAAAAAGTTTACGCTTTGGAGACTTTTTTGCCGCCCAGAACGACAATTCCGCCCAGAACCAGCGCGATGCCGAGGACGCTTTGAACAGGCAGCGGCTCGTGGAAAACAAGCGTTCCGATGATCGTGCCGACGACCGGCTCAACCGAGGCGAGGATGCCCGCGCGGCTCGACTCCATGCCCTCAAGCCCCTTCGTATAAAAGATATACGCCAGAAAGCCCGTAAGCAGTCCCATCAGCAGCGCGTAGACCGGGACGGAAACGCCGCTTGACAGCGCAGATGCAATCAGACCCCAGTGCGCAAGCGGGGCGCTGGCAAGCAGACAGAACAGGAAGGTGTAGAACGTGATGGTCCACGAGCCGTAGCCGCGCTCGATGGCGTAGCGGCTGAAAATTGAATAGAGCGCGTAGAAGAAGCCGGAGCCAAGCCCCAGAAGAAGCCCCTTCATCGACACCGCGCTGCCGCTTCCGAGCCCGGAGACCAGACAGCAGCCGGTAAACGTCAGAACCAGCGCCAGAAGTTTTTGCCGCGTGAGCTTTTCGCGGAACAGAAGCACACTCAGCAGCATGATAAACGCCGGAGAGGTATACAGCAGCACCGCCATCACGCTCAGACTTGCCTCCTGCATGCCGGAAAAATAGCACCAGGAGAACAGAAGCAGGCTGACGATGCCCGTTCCGGCAAAGCACCACAGATCGCGCAGCCGCACGCGCAGCTTGTCGCGCGCAAAAATCAGAAGGTAGAGCCCCACAAGGACCAGGCTGATTGCAATGCGCAGCTGCACAATGTCGAGCGCGTACAGCCCCACGGCGTTGAGCTTGCGCACAAAAAGCCCCATGCTGCCCCAGAGCGTTCCCGCCAGCAGCACGCAGAGGGCGGATTTCGATTGTTTCATAAACCATTCCCCGCTTTTTCAGTTTCCTATCCAGTATACCCGGGAAAACGCTCCCTGCCAAGTGGGAAAAGGTCCAAAAAACATCCCCGACTGGTCAGCCCAATCGGGGACATTTGTTCACGTTTCGTCCAGCAGCCGTCGCAGCGCCGGGAACGGCGCGAGGCTTCGGGGTAAAATGCCGTTCATGCAGGCGATGGCAACACCGTAGTTGGTGAAGGGAATGTTCTGGTCCAGTGCGCACTTCATGCGGTAGCGCATTTCGCGCGCGGAGAGCATGCAGCCGCCGCAGTGGACAATTGCGGAGAAGCCACTCAAGTCCTCCGGGAAGCCCGTGCCGGAGCTGGTCTCAAAGGTGAGCTGCGCGCCGGTGTAGCGTGTGAGCCAGCCGGGCAGCTTCACGGTGCCGATGTCGTTGCACTGCCGGTGGTGCGTGCAGCCCTCGGAGATGAGGACGCGGTCGCCGTCCTTCAGCGTTTTCAGCCTTGCTGCGCCGCGCACGGCAGTCTCCAGAAAGCCCTTGCAGCGCGCCATGAGAATCGAAAACGACGTGAGCGGAATTTCCGGCGGCACGATTCTGGAAACCAGCCCGAAGACCTGACTGTCGGTGACGACAAGGTCCGGCGTTCTTCCAAGTGAGGTCAAAAGCGCCGCCAGCTGCGTTTGCTTGACCACGATGCACGCTGCGTCTGCGTCGAGCGTGTCGCGGATTGCCTGCACCTGCGGCAGAATCATGCGCCCCTTCGGCGCGGATTCGTCAATCGGCGTGACCAGTACGACCAGCGCGTCCGCGCAGACGAGGTCTGCCAGCAGCTTCCTGCCGTCTTCTTTTGGCGCGAGCGCGCCGAGGCGGTTTTTGAGCGTCTCGATGCCCTCTCCGGTCTGCGCGCTGACGCACAGGACGCCCGCGGGGCGCGATGGCATCCGGTCTGCCTTGTTGAAAACGACCAGATGCGGAATCTCCTTTTCGCGGAACAGCACCAGAAGCTCCGTATCGAAATCGTCCATACCCTTTGTGCCGTCGACGACGAGAACGGCAATGTCGGTCTTGTTTAAAACGCGCTTCGTGCGCAGCACGCGCTTGCTGCCGAGCTCCTGCTCGTCGTCGTCAAAGCCCGGCGTGTCGGTCATGACCACGGGTCCGAGCGGCAGCAGCTCCATCGCCTTCTGCACGGGGTCGGTGGTGGTGCCGGGGCGGTCGGAGACCACGGCGAGGTCCTGCGCGGTCACGGCGTTGACCAGACTCGATTTTCCGGCGTTGCGCCTGCCGAAAAAGCCGATGTGAATCCGGTTCGCAGACGGGGTATCGTTGAGACTCATGGTTCTGCCTCCTTTGGTAGGTATCAGAAATAGAGGGTGCCGGCGGCGGAG
>CAKRWX010000387.1 GCA_934418055.1 uncultured Lachnospiraceae bacterium | reverse complement strand
ACCCTGCATTCTGCAGCGTTTGATCCTCTGGGACTGGATGTGGATCTGACCCTGGACAGTGTGGGCAGCCACAAGATGCGTTCCGGACAGGAGGAACATCTGTATAACCCGGTTACCATCCACCTGTTGCAGGAGGCCACAAGAACCGGCAACTATGAGACATTTAAACAGTACACCCATGCGCTGGATGGGGAAAATAAGACCATCCACCTGCGTGATCTGATCGATTTCCGCTATGATGAAAAGGGCGGAATTCCAATTGACCAGGTAGAAAGCGTGGAATCCATCGTAAAACGGTTTAAGACCGGTGCCATGTCCTACGGCTCCATTTCCCAGGAGGCCCATGAGACACTGGCCATCGCCATGAACCGGATCGGAGGCAAATCCAACAGTGGTGAGGGTGGTGAGAGCCTGGAGCGTTTATCCATCGGGGCAGACGGCTTGAACCGTTGTTCCGCCATCAAACAGGTGGCATCCGGACGTTTCGGTGTCACTTCCCGCTACTTGGTCAGCGCCAAAGAGATCCAGATCAAGATGGCACAGGGCGCAAAGCCTGGTGAGGGCGGACAGCTTCCTGGCAAAAAGGTATATCCGTGGGTAGCAAAAACCAGACATTCCACCACCGGCGTTACCCTGATCTCTCCGCCGCCGCATCACGATATTTACTCGATTGAGGACCTGGCGCAGCTGATCTACGATCTGAAAAACTCCAACACCGACGCCCGGATCTCCGTGAAGCTGGTATCCGAAGCTGGTGTGGGAACGGTCGCAGCTGGTGTTGCCAAGGCAGGTGCCCAGGTAATCCTGGTATCTTCCTATGACGGCGGTACCGGAGCAGCTCCAAGAAACTCTATCTACAACGCCGGACTTCCATGGGAGCTTGGTGTGGCAGAGGCCCATCAGACCCTGATCATGAACGGACTGCGAGATAAGGTAGTTCTGGAAACCGACGGAAAACTGATGACCGGACGTGACGTGGCTATCGCCTGCATGCTGGGTGCCGAGGAATTCGGATTCGCAACCGCCCCATTGGTAACCATGGGTTGCGTGATGATGCGTGTCTGCAACCTGGATACCTGTCCGGTTGGTATTGCCACCCAGAACCCGGAACTGCGGAAACGGTTCAGAGGAAAACCAGAATACGTGATCAATTTCATGTATTTTATCGCCCAGGAACTGCGGGAATACATGGCAAAGCTTGGCGTGAAGACTGTAGACGAGCTGGTTGGCCGTACTGATCTGTTAAAGAGAAAAGACCAGATGCCGTCTGCAAGAGCAGAAAAAGTGGATTTAAGCAACATTTTAGGAAATCCATACGCTGGCATGAAATTAGCTGGTTACACCCACAAGCAGCCATATGACTTTAAATTAGAAGAAACTCTGGATGAGAGCGTTCTGTTAAAGAAATTAAAATCTGCCCTTGCAAATGGTCAGAAGAAGAGCATCCAGATCGATGTCTCCAACGTAAACCGTACTTTAGGTACGATTTTTGGATCCGAGATCACGAAGAAGTACCCGGAGGGACTGCCAGAGGATACCTTTACCATCAGTTGTAACGGCAGCGGCGGACAGAGCTTCGGTGCTTTCATTCCAAAGGGACTGACCCTGGAGCTGGTAGGCGACAGCAACGATTACTTTGGCAAGGGACTTTCCGGCGGCAAACTGGTGGTTTATCCGCCAACTGGCGTGAAATATAAGGCTGAGGACAACATCATCATCGGTAACGTGGCTCTTTACGGCGCTACCAGCGGCAAAGCATTTATCAATGGTGTAGCTGGTGAACGTTTCTGTGTCCGCAATTCCGGCGCAACTGCGGTTGTTGAGGGCGTTGGCGATCACGGATGCGAGTACATGACAGGCGGACGTGCCGTGATCCTTGGACCAACCGGCAAGAACTTCGCAGCAGGTATGAGCGGCGGTATCGCTTATGTTCTGGATGAAAAGAATGATTTATACAAACGTCTCAACAAGGATCTGGTATCCTTTGAAGAGGTGACGAATAAATACGATGTTCTGGAATTAAAAGATATCATTGCAGAACACGTTTCCTATACCAATTCCGCGAAGGGCAAGGAAATCCTGGATCATTTTGGAGAGTATCTGCCGAAATTCAAGAAGATCGTGCCTCACGACTACCGCCGGATGATGAACACCATTGTCCAGATGGAGGAAAAGGGATTGAGCAGTGAACAGGCACAGATCGAAGCATTTTATGCAAATACAAGACAGTAAGGAGGTACGTGGAAATGGGAAAACCAACCGGATTTTTAGAATATGAAAGAAAGACCAGTGAAACAATCCCTCCGAAGGAACGAATCAAGAATTTCCAGGAATTCCACATTCCGTTAAGTGAGGCAGAACAGAGAAAACAGGGGGCGCGCTGCATGGAGTGCGGCGTTCCCTTCTGCCAGTCCGGCATGATGATCAAGGGCATGACTTCCGGCTGTCCGCTGCATAACCTGATTCCGGAGTGGAATGACCTGGTGTATCACGGTAACTGGAGACAGGCTTACAACCGCTTAA
>CAKRWX010000386.1 GCA_934418055.1 uncultured Lachnospiraceae bacterium | reverse complement strand
TCCAAGCCTTGGACATGCTACCAAGTTTGAGTTACAGAATAAAACCTGGACCACTCCAGGTGTTCTTGCGAAAGCTGGATGCCAGGTTTCCATTATCACAGATGCGCCGGTGACTCCTCAGAAATATCTGTCTCTGTGCGCTGCACTGGCAGTGAGAGCAGGTATGGAGCCATATGAGGCATTAAAAGCCATCACCATTAATCCGGCAAAGCATTTAGGAATTGAAGATCGTGTTGGTTCCCTGGAAGTGGGAAAAGACGCTGATATCCTGATTTTTTCTGGAGATCCGTTAGATGGAATCAGTCTTCCTGATCAGGTACTGATCGATGGAAAGCTGATCGAGAATACTTCCGGCCAGCTGTAATCTCGTCACGGATCAGGTTTTATAAAGGAGGGACACAGGAGTAGTGGGGAAAAAGCAGAAAAAGGGGCGTCTGTTCCGGTTTATCCGGAACCTTGTGGTGGCCATGATCGTGTTGTTTGTGATCCTCATGCTTTTGCCGGATGATGAAGAGACAGGGGATGCGGGAGAAACTGTCAGTGAACGGGTTGCAAAGGAAAGTGACAGGAATGATCCGGCATCGGATAGCCAGAATTCAGGTAATTCCGAGGTAGAAGAAGTGACGTTCCCGGCGGATATGGTCAGTGAAAAAGAAGTAGTTCCGAAGGGAGATGGCACGGATACCGTTACGGTTTTTGTATACATGAATGGTTCGGATCTGGAATCGGTGGATGGTTCCGCCACGGAAGATCTGGAGGAGATGCTGGCGGCAAAGACTGGAAACCGGGTACAGGTGCTGATCGAGACCGTGGGAACGAAGGATTGGTCCAAACGGCTGGGGATCGCTTCAGACCACACCCAGAGATACCGTCTGGATGGCGGAAAACTGGTGCTGGAAGACGATTCCCTTGGACAGGAAGACAGCACCCAGGCGTCTACTCTTACTGATTTTATCCGCTGGGGAGCAAAAAACTATCCGGCAGACCGGAATTTGCTGATCTTCTGGGATCATGGAGCAGGTCCTGTCTATGGCTTTGGATATGATGAGAACCAGGCACATGAGGAGACCCTGACTATGGATCAGATGCGGCAGGCATTGCAAAATGGAGGTATCTATTTTGATGTGATCGGTATGGACTGCTGTATCATGTCTTCCATGGAACTGTGCCTGGGATTACAGGATTATTGCGATTACCTGATCCTCTCCGAAGATTTTGAGACGGGGATCGGCTGGTCTTATACAGGCTGGTTAAAGGCGTTGGAAGATAACACGTCTCTGGAGACACCAGAGCTTGGCAGATTGATCGTAGACGATATGGTTTCCGCCAATGAAAACGATCAGGATGGAGGCGCGGCGACTCTGGCTCTGATCGATGCCTCTTACAGCAATCTGCTTTATACGGCCTGGAAAGATTTTGCTTATGCGAATGAGCGTTCTCTGTTAGGGGAAAATTACAGTATGCATATCAAAGGAGGACGGAGGGCGCATCCGGTACTGAAAGAAAAAGGATTGTTTGATTGGATCTTTGATGCCAATGGTGATTATGATATGTCGGATTATTATATCACGGATATTATGGCAGTGGCGCAGAATATCCAGTCAGAGGAATCGAAGGCATTGGAAGCGGCTTTGCAGCTGGCGGTGGCGTATTTTGCATGTACTTCCGATGAAGTCGGTATGACGGGACTTTCGGTCACGCTTCCCTATGGAGATCCGGATTTTTACGAAGAACTGTCCGATGTATTTTCCAATTCCGGGCTGGAAGAGGAGTATGTAAACTGGCTTGGCAGGTTTGTACGCGCCAGTGGTGTCCAGGATCGTTATGATTATGAAGACTGGTATGAGGATGAATGGAGCGGCTGGGACGATCTGCTGGATGAGTTTGATTGGATCAGTTGGTTATTAGAAGATTAAAAATAGAAAATTTAGATGGCAGGTATCCGATGAAATGTAAATTTTTCACCTGGGTACCTGCTTTTTCATTGCCAAAAGATATGTTTTGTGTACATTTGTGCAGCTTTGATAATCGTTAGGAATGAATAGGACGACATACTGTTAAAAGTTTACCAAAAGGAATTGACATTTTTTTTCGGGGGGGGTATAATACTATGTTAGTATGATATGAAATATAGAAGACCTTTTATGACAAAAATGAGTAAAAAACAACGTGAAAATATAACATATCTGTTATGAAAAAACTTATTTATAATCTAACAATCGGATTATGTCTGTTCGTGATTCTTTGGAAAGCCGGGTCAATCCTGGGGTATGGATGGGAGTATCATCAGTCGGATCAGATTTATGAACGGCTGACGGCCATGGCAGAGGAGAAATACGAAGACAGTTTGGCAAAAGTAGATGGAGAATCGGTATTGGAAAACGGTGCTGGGATCTCTATTGCATCAGAAAAATTAGAACAGATCAACCCTGATTATGTGGGCTGGCTGACGCTTCCTGGAACGAGGATGGATTATCCGGTGGTTCAGGGAACAATCCTTGTTTTTGCTCTTGTATTTGTGGTGGTGAATCTGATTACGGATTTGT
>CAKRWX010000385.1 GCA_934418055.1 uncultured Lachnospiraceae bacterium | reverse complement strand
GAATAAAATAGCATAGAAATTCATAAAATAGCCCTGATTCTCAAGTGATCGGGGCTATTTTTGTATGGATAATCAGAAATTGGAAAATCTGCTGAATCTGGCATTGGCGGCTACTATCCAGGAGCGGGAGCGGTCGGCCAGTTTATCGACTGGATATGACGGAGAAACCAGGCGCTGGGAGCTGATCGTGCGGCACAGCCTTCCATTGCCGGATCTTTCGAAACTGGGAATCGAGGAGGAAGAACTGATCGGGCAGTATGGGATCTTACGTGTCCCGGAACCGCTTATTGGTCTGGTCAGTGAATTGCCGCAGGTCGAATATATCGAAAAACCAAAGAGGCTGTTCTTTGCCGTCAATCAGGCGAAGGCAGCCTCCTGTATTACCCAGGTGCAGATTCCCGGAAGCGGGGATCATACAGATTTAAGCGGCCAGGGAGTGATCGTGGCAGTGATCGATTCCGGAATCGATTACTTTCATGAAGATTTCCGGAGGGAAGATGGACGGACCAGGATTCTGGAATTGTGGGATCAGGGGCTGGGACAGATATTTTCCCAGGAGAAGTTCAATGAGGCTTTAGAACAGGGCAGCAGAGACCAGGCGCTTCGGATAGTGCCGTCCAGGGATCTGAGTGGCCACGGGACGGCAGTGGCAGGGATTGCAGCGGGAAATGGACGGGAAAGCGGAGGAAGATACCGCGGCGTGGCTTATGAAAGTGATCTGCTGGTGGTAAAGTTAGGCAATCGGGAGCCAGGGGGATTTCCAAAGACAACGGAACTGATGCGGGCGTTAAATTATGTGGTACAGTATGCGGCGGAGAGGGCGCGTCCAGTGGCAGTGAATCTGAGCATCGGAAATAGCTACGGTTCCCATGAGGGAAATAGCCTTCTGGAGACGTTTATCAACACTGCCTCGAATTTTGGGAGAACCGTTCTGGTTACCGGAACCGGCAATGAAGGTGTTCGTGGCGGTCATGCTTCTGGAAATTTAAAGGAGCGGGAGAGCCAGGAGATAGAATTATCGGTTTCGTCTTATGAAACAGGATTTAGTGTCCAGCTCTGGAAATCCTATGTGGATGAGTTCCAGATCAGTCTGGTTACGCCGTCAGGAACCGTCCTTGGCCCTTTGCCGCCCATCACCGGTCCTGTCACATGGAATGATGAAGGAACCAGGATACTGGTCTATTACGGAGAACCGGCGCCATACAGCTCCGCCCAGGAGATTTATTTTGATTTTATCCCCTATGAGGACACCTATGTTTCAAGCGGGATCTGGCGTTTCCGCCTGAATCCCCAGAGACTCCGTCAGGGAAGCTATGATTTCTGGCTTCCATCTGCGGCTGTTCTCAATCCGGCAACTGCGTTTTTACGCCCCTCTCCAGAAATTACGTTGACGATTCCGTCTACATCTTCCATGATCCTTTCTGTAGGCGCCTATGACAGCTTTCGAAATACCTATGCTGATTTTTCGGGCCGTGGTTTCACCCGCGTCACCAACCAGATCAAGCCTGACCTTTCTGCCCCCGGAGTCTCGATTATGGCACCCAAAGCCGGAGGCGGCTACGAACCTGTCACAGGAACTTCTTTTGCTGCACCGATGGTGACGGGATCAGCGGCCCTTTTGATGGAATGGGGGATTGTGAGAGGAAATGATCCATTTTTATTTGGGGAGAAAGTCAAAGCGTATCTCAAACGGGGCGCCAGGCCCCTTCCGGGGATGGGGGTGTGGCCGAACCGGGAGATGGGGTGGGGGGCTTTATGTACAGCACAAAGTATCCCTAAAATATGAAAGATGTGAAGTTTTTACAACTACTATCAGGGGGAAAATGATATAATAAGTGTAGAGATGTTAGTTGATGATATAGAAGGAGAAAGCATGGACAAATTAGCGGATAATAAGATGATAAATAAAATCGAAAAATTACTTCAAGAGGCAAGAACACATGTTGCAGTTGAAGTGAATAATACTCTTCTAAGAACATATATGGAAATTGGAAAATTGTTGGTTGAAGATATTAATTTGCATGAAAATGAAGAAAATTATCAAAATAAAACAATTTCTATGCTCTCAAAAGAACTTACCAGGAAATTTGGTAAAGGTTTTTCACGTGCTAATATTTGGAATATGATCACATTTTATAAAGAGTATGGTAGCGTTCAGACACTGTCTGAACGCTTAAGCTGGTCACATTATTGTGAGCTGTTGTCAATTTCTGATAAAGATAAACGTCATTTTTATGAAGTCGAATGTGCGAATTCAAGATGGAGTGTCAGAGAATTAAGAAGGCAAATAGCGTCATCACTTTTTGAAAGACTTCTGTTATCAGATGGTGAGACAAATAAGCAGAAAGTTTTGGAATTAGCGTTAAAAGGGAATGA
This sequence comes from uncultured Lachnospiraceae bacterium, assembly GCA_934418055.1. Taxonomy (GTDB): domain Bacteria; phylum Bacillota; class Clostridia; order Lachnospirales; family Lachnospiraceae; genus UBA3402. The sequence goes on along the minus strand of CAKRWX010000385.1, from coordinate 173 downwards.
AATTGTAAGACCACAGGATATTGTAAAAGATCCTTATGTCTTTGAATTTTTAGGGATACCAGAAGATAAGCCAATGATGGAATCTGATTTAGAGGAAGCACTTGTCAGACAAATAGAAAAATTTTTATTAGAATTGGGAAAGGGGTTTATGTTTGTTGGAACACAACAAAGAG
>CAKRWX010000384.1 GCA_934418055.1 uncultured Lachnospiraceae bacterium | reverse complement strand
GCAGAAATGGACGCCCAAACGGATCATTTTCCACCGGAAAGTGCCGGTTGCGGATATGAAAACAATGATCCGACAATTGCCATCAGATTCCGTGGATATGGAATACGAAGCCTTTGTGCTAAATGAATTGTGCCAATTCAACGGTGCCTACTGTCATTCCCTGCACTGCGATGAATTGGGGCATATTTGTCGGATTCCTTACGAATTGGGAACTCTGGAGCGGGGAATGGATACAGCAAAAGTTCCATTTTCAGATCATCAGATGCTGGAGTCTACAGAAATCAGTGAGCCAGACGAGGACGGCTATCTCTGTGGAGCTAGTGGCTGCGGCCTCTGTGCTTTATGGCGTCTCCGGGATGCAGGAATCACTCATTTAAAATTGGTAGGGCGCGGCAATTATTCTGATTTTATGGAGCGGGACATCCAGAACTTGAGACAGGCGCTGGCGATTCTGGAAGATTCCGGCACAGAAGAGAAATTTATTCGACGCATGAGACAGCAGATTTTTCCACAAGGATGTGCAAATCAGTGTTATTATGGCAGCGAATAGGAGGAAATACCATGGAGGAAAAACGGAAAGACACCTATATCTGGCCGGATCTGGCGGTTTCCAGCATGGAAGCGGCCCAGCAGGCGAAGAAACCAGTTTATCTATATGGAGATTCCGGGTGCGGAAAGACGGCGTTGGTGAAGAGGTATCTGTTGACCAGAGGCTCTGATGACGACCGCTACGTGTATCTGCAGGCCGGAGAATTAACCAGCAGAAGATTAGAGAAAATTGCCGGAGACCGGGATGTGACGGTTTTGGTGCTGGATGATCTGCAGGAACTGCCAGGGATGGAAGAGGCAGAGGAATTGAAGGCGCGGATCCGCCGGATTCTGACCCAGGGCCGTCTCTGGGTAATCCTGATCAGCAGAGGACGGATGCCAGGATGGCTTCTGGAAGTGCAGATGGAGATTGATATTCAGGTGATTTCCGAGAAAGAACTGCATCTGGAGGACCGCCAGGTGCGGGCGTATTTTGAAAACTGCGGTCTGATGTTAAACCGGGAAGATCTGAGAAAAATCGTGGTATTTACCGATGGTTATGGGCTGATGATCCGGATCTTTGACATTGCTCTGGGCAATTTTGAATTTCATAAGTCAGGAGAACGGATTTTTCTGACACCGGACCGGACAGAGGAGATCCGGAATCAGTTGTGGGATTATCTGGATGAGCATGTGTATGACCGATGGGAGCCGGAACTGTTGGATTTTCTGATGAAATTGACCATTGTGGATGAGTTTAATCTGGAACTGGCCAGACAGATCACCGGGAACCAGGAGGCGGAACGGATGATCGCCAAGGCGCTGGATCAGGGAACTGGAATTCAGAGACGGGTGAAAGAGTACTCTAGGGAACGGGAACTGATGCAGGTGGATTATGGAATCCGTCTTCCTGTGCGCAGATCTTTGTTTCGGAAAATGCAGAAAACCTATGGAGCAGAGAAAATACGGGAATTGTATCGGAGCGCAGGCGCTTATTACGAGCATACGGACCAGATTCCTCTGGCATTTCAGCTGTATGAAAAGGCGGGAGACCAGGAACGTCTGACGGAGCTTTTGATTTCCCACAGCAAACGCAATCCTGCGGCAGGCAATTATTTTGAGCTGAAACGGTACTATTTTCAGCTGCCAGAAGAAACCATCCGCCAGAATGCGGATCTGATGGTGGGAATGTGCATGTTAAAATCCCTGCTGATGGATTTTGACGGCAGTGAGCACTGGTATCAGGAACTGGAGGCTTATGAGGCGGCGCAGAGCGGAGCAGAGAAAAAATATGCCAGAAGCCGTCTGTACTACTTAGACATCGCCCTTCCGCACCGGGGAAGCAAGCAGGTGGCAGATCTGATGTTAAAAACGGCCACTCTTTTGATGGATAAGAAAATCACCATACCGGAGTTTTCTGTGACCAGCAATCTGCCTTCTATAATGAATGGCGGAAAAGATTTCTGCCGGTGGAGCAAAGAGGACGAAAAAATGGCCAAAACCGTTGGGTGGGCCGTCAGCCTGGTGCCGGGAGATTATGGAAAAGGACTGGTGAACCTGTCTCTGGCGGAAAGTTTTCTGGAAAAAGGCCGTGATAATCAGGAAGTGACAGCACTGGTGAACCAGGGAATGATGCAGGCGGAAGCAGGAGGAAGGATCGAACTGGTATTTGATGGCGTTGCCATGCTGGTCCGGATGTATGTGCTGGTGGGGAAATTGGAGGAAGCCATGGAGCTGCTCCACAATTTCCATCTGCGGATCGAAAAAGAACAGGCTTATCGGCTGCTGCCCAATCTTCATGCGCTGGAGATCCGGGTCCGGCTATATAAGGGAACATTTCCGGAGATCCAGAAATGGATGAAAGTAGAGGCACCGGACGAAGACCAGGATTTTTACACCATGGACCGATACCGGTATCTGTTGAAGGTGCGGATCTATCTGCTGGAAGGCCGGTATGAGAGGGCCGTCAGCCTGATCGAGAAACTTCTCTATTATGCTGGGCTGATGGACCGGACCTATATCC
>CAKRWX010000383.1 GCA_934418055.1 uncultured Lachnospiraceae bacterium | reverse complement strand
AAGATTATGGTAAGGGAATCAGCGAAGAATCGAAGAACTACAGTAACTATCGCATCACTGCACAGAAGGATGATCAATACAAGCATACTTTTGATGAGGATGACGAGGAGTATATGGATTTCCAAAACGAGATGGATGGTATTATTCCAGATACAGCAATGATGATCAAGCGACTCCTTGCTGAGCGGGAAGCAAAAATCAAGAAAGTTTTCGGAAGAGACATCTTCAATAACAAAGAGTTGAGCTTCGAGCCAAATATGAATATTGCCACTCCACAGAACTATCGCTTAGGTCCTGGAGATGCGGTTATCATTGACATCTATGGTGCATCCCAGAAAACCATAGAAAGCACCGTTTCTCCTGATGGCGAAGTTACCATCGAAGGTTTTGGACCTGTATCTGTAGCTGGTTTAACCGTAGCTCAGGCAAATGCCCGACTTCGCAACACACTGGGTAGCAGATACCGTTCGAGCAAGATAAAACTCACAGTAGGACAAACCAAGACCATTATGGTCAATGTGATGGGCGAGGTAAAGACTCCAGGTACTTATACCCTATCTGCCTTTGCCACCGTTTTCCATGCACTCTATATGGCTGGTGGAACCAACGACCTGGGTACATTGCGAAACATCAAGGTCTATCGCCATAACAAACTGATTACCGTGGTAGATATCTATGATTATATTCTGAATGGCAAACTGACCGGAAATGTACGTCTTGCAGATAATGATGTTATCGTTGTGGGACCCTACGATTGTCTGGTTACGATTACCGGAAAGGTTAAGCGCCCGATGATATATGAAATGAAGAAAAACGAGAGCGTGAACTCTCTTCTTAAATATTCTGGCGGATTCACAGGAGATGCTTACAAAAAATCAGTTCGCATCCATCGCAAGACTGGCAGAGACTACTCTGTATATAATGTAGAAGAATTCGATTTCTCCAGTTTCCATATCGACGATGGCGATTCTGTAAGCGTAGATTCCATTCTTCCTCGCTACAGCAATACCGTAGAAATCAAGGGAGCCGTCTTCCGTCCGGGGATGTACAATTTAGGAGAACAAATCAACAGCATCCGTACATTGGTAGAGCATGCTGAAGGATTGACAGAGGATGCCTTTACGGCACGTGCCGTCATGCACCGAATGAAATCGGACAGATCTTTAGAGGTGATAGCTGTAGATATTGCAGGCATCATGAATGGCTCTGTGGCTGACGTACCTCTTAAGGAAAATGATGTTCTCTTTATCCCGACAAGACAAGAGAAGATTTCTGAGAGAACTCTCACCATCCGCGGGGAAGTACAATATCCTGGAATCTATCAATATGCAGAGAATGAAACGATTGAGGATTTCGTGCTGCAGGCTGGTGGACTGACCGACAAGGCTTCAACAATCAATGTTCTGGTAAGCCGAAGAGTAAATGACGCCAAGGCAACAAGACCAGACAGTATTATAGCCAAGACCTACACGCTCGCCCTGAAAGATGGGTTTGTGGTGGACGGAACACCAGGGTTCAAGCTGATGCCTTTCGATGAAGTGAGCATCCGCAAGAGCCCAGCCTACACAGAGCAGCAGAACGTGATGATAGAAGGCGAAGTGATGTTTGGAGGCACCTATACCCTCGATCGCCGCAATGCCAGATTAAGCGATCTCTTCAAGAAGGCTGGAGGAAGTACCGACCAGGCATATATCAAGGGCGCCCGCCTGATGCGTAAGGCAAACGAAGCAGAGAAAGCACGAATGGAGGCTGTTCTGAAAATGCAGAGAGAACAACAGCAGAAAAATCTTCTGCAGTTGGCTGCAAGCAGTAATAATGCCAGTGCCATTACCCAGACTGCAAAAGATGCGCAGAATGCTGATCTGTTGAAGTTCAGCGTTCCTGAAGAATATCCTGTGGGCATCGACTTAGCCGAAGCGCTCAAGCATCCGGGCAGTGATGCAGATATGATTTTGCGTGAGGGTGACAGGCTGATTGTTCCACAATATAATGGAACCGTGAAAATCAACGGTTCTGTGATGTATGCTAATACGGTGGCCTATGAAAAGGGCAAGAGCATTGCCAGCTACATCGATGAAGCGGGTGGATTTGCATCTGATGCCAACAAGAGCAAGGCTTATATTATCTATATGAATGGCAAGGTAGCTAAGGTGGGGCATGGTGCCAAGGCGCAACCTGGTTGTGAGATTGTTGTTCCATCCAAGATGAAACGCAAGATGACTGTGGCGGAAACCATGAGCATGGGTAGCAGCCTTTCAAGCATCGCTGCCATGATTGCAACAATTGCCAATCTCAGCAAATAAAGATAATGAAAATCCAAAGAACAAAAAAAGCAGGCAACTATCTTCTGTTGCCTGCTTTTTTCTTATACTTTTTATACTTTTTCCTTATTCTTTGATTATTATATGGACATTTTATTGTTGCTTCAGATACTCTGCACACATTTCTGCACATCTTTCGCCATCCACACCTGCAGAGACAATGCCGCCTGCATATCCGGCACCCTCACCACATGGGAAGAGACCTTGGATACGGACATGCATCAAGGTTTCTC
>CAKRWX010000382.1 GCA_934418055.1 uncultured Lachnospiraceae bacterium | reverse complement strand
TGATCGCGGCGGCTGCGGAATTGTTCCAGAACGCCTGCGTAGGTTGGATTGGAGATCAGATTGATAGTTTCGCCGGGATCCTGTTCCAGATCCCATAAGACTTCTGGCATCTCTGGTCCATAATAGTGGTATTTTAACTGATCCTGTTTGATCATCAGGTACTGTCCAAGGTATTGGCTGATGCTTTCGTTATCCCAGTCTGAGGAATCACCAGCCATGAGGCCCGTCAAGGAGCGGCTGTCCAGATGCTCTGGAATTTCGATGTGACAGAGATCGCATAAAGTGGCGTACAGATCGCACAGGTTTACATTTTCAGAGACGGTTCTTGGGGCGAAACGCGCCGGATAACGGATAAAAAGCGGAACCCGGACACTGGACTCATAGAATTTGTGTTTTGCCCAGATTCCGTGTTCACCCAGCATCTCGCCGTGATCGCTGGTGAAGACGACGATCCAGTTATCTAAATCTTCTCCGGCTTCGTCCAGTTTGTCTAAGATCTGTCCGATGTAACCGTCTACCGTTTCGATCATGGCGTAATAAGCGGCGGTGGTGCGCTGGATGTCCCGGACGGTGACATCTGTACCGACTTCCAGGTGCTTGGTATCCAGATATGGGTGGCCGCTTAAAGTCTGTTCCGCCCCGAAAATTGGAACCCGGTTCAGATAGTATTTGAACAGTATTTCATCGCAGAAATACGGATAATGGGGAAGAACAAAGCTGACCTTTAAAAGGAGAGGCTGGTTCACCTGCTGTTTGTCATAGTAGGGGGACTCAAAGATTTCTTCAATCACATTGAGCGCGCCCTGAAGCGTATACTCATCGGAAACACGATGACGGGAATGGCCGACTCCGGCCCGGAGGACTTCTTTGCAGTTGGTCCACCGCTGGTCTGCCTTGGAAACTTTAAAACGGTTTAATTTATCCAGGTCCATGTTGGGAATACATTTTTCGCTGATCCTGGTTTCATTGCCAATCCGGCGCTGCCATCCCTGCATCTGGTCCTGACCTGTGTGATGAAGTTTTCCGCAGCAGACAGTGTTGTAGGCGTTTTCGCTGAAAGTTCTGGCGAAGGTCCGGTAGAACGGAGTCAGGTCATCACCGAAAACTTCACAGCCGCAAGTCCGTGGGAACTGTCCGCTCATGATGCACTGGCGTGCTGGGATGCAGACAGGAGAGGGGGTGTATGCATGATTGAATATTACACTGTCTTTGGCCAGTCGGTCTAAGTTAGGTGTGCGGACAATGGAATTGCCGGCAAAACCAGCCAGATCCGGACGGTGTTCGTCTGTCATGAGAAAAAGAATGTTGGGGTATTCCTGGTTGGACATATAGGTTCCTCTTTTCTGCCCGGTTCGGGCGTTGATTACGATCCATAAAGTTAATTTTATTATAAAGGAAGCAAATAGGGGACTCAATGACGGCTTTTTGCAAAATGTCACTATTTTGTACCTGAGAAATCGACTACAAGAAACCTGCGTTTTTCAATATAAATCAGACAACCGACACAAAAAAGTGATATTTTGCAAAAAGTTCAGAATTGTCAATAAAAAATGGACATGTTACGATCGATTCAGAAACAAGGGGCGTTTACAAGTTACAAACAAATTTTTAGAGGAGGTATTTGTAGTATGAGAAAAACAAAAAGACGACTGGCCGCTGGTATGATGGCATCTGCTATGGTGATGACAACGCTGGCCGGATGTGGTTCCTCTGCTTCTTCCAATAATGGAAAAGAGACAACCGCAGCACAGACACAGGAACAGCAGACAACTGCCCAGGCACAGCCGCAGGAAAGCCAGACCGAGGAAACCAAGGGGGAACCGGTTGAGATGGAGTGGCTGGTAGGACAGACTTCCGCAGAAGTCGATGATAACGCGGAAGTTGTAAAAATGATCGAAGACCGGTTCAACATTGATTTAAAAACCTGGTATGTGGATTCCAACAAGTTTTATGAAAACTTAAACGTACGATTTGCAGGCGGAGAGATGCCGGACGTATTGGTAATTGATAACCTGTCTCTGCTTCCAACTTATGTAGATGGCGGAATCATTGGAGAACTTCCAATTGAAGAGATCCGTGAGAAAGCACCAAATTATACGAAAGTAGCAGATGAACATGATGATGGAACTCTCTGGAGTACCATGATCTATAATGGAAAGAATTACGGTGTAACCAATCCAATGGATGCAGTTCCAATGGCAATGTTCTGGAGAAAAGACTGGCTGGACAAGCTGGGACTGGATGTTCCGGAGACATTGGATGATTATGAGAAAGTGCTGACCGCATTTGTAGAAGAGGATCCAGATGGAAACGGGAAAAAGGATACTGCAGGATTGGCAGAGCGTTCCTTTGGTGCAGTTTTCGGTGCTTATGGACTTCGGTGTGTAACTGGCGGCAAACCTGGATTTAAAGTAGAAGAGATGCAGCTTGGCGAAGATAATGTTCCATTTTTCCCATACATTCATCCAGACGCAAAGAAGGCGCTGGCAAAATTACATGACTGGTATGAGAAAGGCATTGTAGACAAAGAGTTTATCACTGGTGAGAACCATGGTGGATATACCT
>CAKRWX010000381.1 GCA_934418055.1 uncultured Lachnospiraceae bacterium | reverse complement strand
TCTCGCTGATGTCCTCCCGGTTGGTCACCATGAAACCAGCCAGAGTATCGTTATGTCCACCTAAATATTTTGTACCACTGTGAACCACGATATCTGCGCCAAGATCCAGAGGATTCTGGAAATACGGAGATAAGAAGGTGTTATCCACGATCAGCAATAGGTCATGGCGTTTGGCGATCTCTGCCATGGCTGCGATGTCGGTGACATTCATCATCGGGTTGGTCGGTGTCTCTATGTAAATGGCCTTGGTATTTTCCTTCACGAAACTTTCTACATCTTCTTTATAGCAGTCCACACTGGAAAATTCAATGCCATTTTTGGCTGAAACATTGTGAAAGAGACGGATACTTCCGCCATACAGGTCAGAATCCACGATCAGGTGATCGCCTGGCTTGAAGAGTTCCATCATCATGGTAATCGCTGCCATACCGGTGGAAAATGCAATAGCATCTATGCCATTCTCCAAAGAAGCGACCACCTTTTCTAACTGCTCTCTGGTCGGGTTCTGAAGTCTGCTGTAGTCAAATCCAGTGCTTCTGCCGACACCCATATGTGCATACGTCGCAGTCTGATAGATCGGGTAACTGATCGCGCCGTAGTTTTTTACACTCTGCTCATCCTCTTCCAGATGGGTACATTTCGTATTGATTCCTCTTGCCATGATTCTTCCTCCATTGATGCCTTGTGAATTTAATTCATACTAACACCATAGGAATAGTATGTCAAGAGATCAATATCCATTTTCCTTTACGATTGGAGCCCTCACGGATAACTTTGCCTTCCTGTTGCATTTTTGTAAGAGTACGCTTAATCGTTGCCGCTGAAACCGAAAGTGCTTCTCCTAATGCCTTGTGCGTCAATTCTGGATTTTTACGGATCAGTTCAGACAATCGAGTTTCAAGGTCATCTTTGAGATCATTATAGTCTTTATTGGGGTCATCCCGGATATCCGTATAACCCTTGTAAATTCCGTGCTACATGCAATAATCAAAAGCCAGCATAATATGTCTTGCAATCTACAAGACAATGAATTACAATAAGATCAACAGGAGGTATTTATAATGAAAGATTCAACGGTAAGCGCTCGCGTCGAAAATAATGTAAAACTTGAAGCAGAAGATATTCTCCAGAAACTGGGGATTCCTGTCTCTGTTGTAATCAATTCCCTTTATCGTCAGATTATTTATCATCGTGGAGTTCCATTCTCACTAACGATTCCTTCAGAGCCACGAACTATTGATGTAATGTCCGATGCTGAACTCGATACAAAACTTCAGCGTAGCTATAAACAGTCACTTGCCGGTGAAGGTCGATCCATGAACGATGTGTTTGACGACCTGGAAAGGAGCCTTAAATAAGTGGACTCCTATGAAATCATCATCACACCAGATGCAGAAGCTGATCTCTTTGAAATCCGAGACTACATTGCGTACACTTTGTTAGCCCCAGATGTGGCACTAACTTACATTCGGGCAATTCGCACTGAAATCCAAAAGCTGACATATATGGCTTCAAGTATTGCTCCCATAGAGCGGGAACCCTGGCATTCCAGAGGAGTACGAAAGATTATTGCAAAGAACTTTTATATTTATTACCGGCCAGATCATTCATCTGGTAAGGTGTACATTTTGAATGTGATCTACGCAAAACGTAATCAACTCAAAGCCTTAAAAGGAATGAATCTAAATGATTAACGCCCAGGTATTCCTTATTCATTATCTTTGTGAATCACAGATATTTCACAATCTTAAAAGAAATATCACGCAACAAAAAAGGAGGCCAACCGCACCTAGTCAGCCTCCTTCTTTCATTCTATATCAAATTCTCTTAACTCGCCAATTTCTCATACTCCCGCAGCTTCTGTTTCGCCTCTGGTCTTAAGCTCTTTGGTACCTGGATCTGGATGACCACGTACTCATCACCATGGACAGACGGTTGTTTCACAGACGGTACTCCTTTGCCTTTCAGACGGATCTTGCTGCCGGACTGGGTTCCTTCTGGGATCTTGCAGACGACACTGCCGTATAAGGTATCCACTTTAGCTTCACCGCCAAATACGGCTGTGGTATATGGAATGGATACGGTTGTATACAGATCCATGCCTTTTCTCTCATACTGACGGTCCGGGTCAATGGTAACTTTCAGAAGGATATCGCCCGGCTCTCCGCCGCCGGTTCCCGGCATGCCTTTCCCCTTTAAGCGGATGGTCTTGCCGTCCTCGATTCCAGCTGGAATATGCACTTTCAGGGACTGGGTGGTTCCATCTGCCGGGTTCTTGATCTGGAATATCTGATCGCAGCCAAGGACAGAATCTCGCAGGCCGATGTTGACCTGGCAGTTTAAGTCCTCGCCGCGGCTCTGGTAAAAATCATAGTGGCCATAATGGCTGCCGCCCTGGCTTCTGCTGCTTCTACTGCTTCTGCCGCCTCGGCTGCCATGGAACAGATCGTCAAAAATATCTTCAAAGCCACTGCCATCGCCCTGTTCAAAATGGTAACTGCCGCCGTTGCCGCCAAAACCACTGCCGTGGAAGGAGCCGTGGAAACCTCCGTTTCCACCAAAGCCACCGCC
>CAKRWX010000380.1 GCA_934418055.1 uncultured Lachnospiraceae bacterium | reverse complement strand
GAAAGCCAGCTAAACAGTTACTTCTTTTATTTCTGTACAATATTGATGATCTTACCTGGAACGTAGATCTCTTTTACGATGGTTCCAGTCAGCTTGTCAGCGATTGCCTCTTTACCTGCAGCGATGGCGCTGTCTTTGTCGATGTCAGCAGCAACGCGTACAACGGCTTTTGTCTTGCCATTGATCTGGACTGCGATCTCGATCTCGTCCTCTTTCATTGCTTCCTCATCGCACTCTGGCCACTGGGAATGGAATACACTGTCGGTGCCGCCTAACTCCTGCCATAACTCTTCACCGATATGTGGTGCGAATGGTGCTAACAGGATGGTGAAGGTACGCAGAGTCTCTTTATCGATTCCGCCCTCTTTCTTCGCCAGGTCAATTAACTTATTGTTGTACTCCATGAATCCGGAAACAACGGTATTTAAGCTGAACTGGTTGAAACGCTGCTCGATGTCGTATACCAGTTTGTGACGCAGACGAACCATTTCCTTGGTCTCTTTGATGTCTTTGTCCTTGCTGTCCTGAACCAGGTTCCAGAAACGATTTAAGAAACGGCTGACACCCTCGATACCTCTGTCATCCCACTCAGCATCTAACTCTGGCGGTCCAACAAACAGCTCGTACATTCTTAAGGAATCACAGCCGTAGTCACGTACCAGATCATCCGGGGAAACAACATTGCCCTTGGACTTACTCATCTTGATACCGTTCTTACCAGTGATCATGCCCTGGTTGAACAGCTTCTTAAATGGCTCATCGAAATCGATCGCTCCGATGTCATATAAGAATTTGGTGTAGAAACGGGAATACAGCAGATGCAGTACCGCATGCTCTACGCCGCCGATGTACATATCAACCGGCAGATATTTGTCTGCTTTCTCTTTGGAAACCAGCTCTTTGTCGTTGTGGCTGTCCACGTAACGTAAGAAGTACCAGGAAGAACCTGCCCACTGTGGCATGGTGTTGGTCTCACGTTTTGCAGGGCCGCCGCACTGAGGACATTTGCAGTTAACCCACTCGTCAATGGCAGCCAGTGGGGACTCGCCAGTACCGGTTGGCTGATAGCTCTCTACCTCTGGCAGTTTTAATGGAAGCTCCTCTTCCGGAACCGCTACATTGCCGCATTTTGGACAATGAACGATCGGGATCGGCTCGCCCCAGTAACGCTGTCTGGAGAATACCCAGTCACGCAGCTTGTAGTTGACAGTCTTCTTACCGATGCCTCTGGCCTCGATCATCGCCGGAGCCTCTTTCTTCAGCACTGCGGACTCCATACCATTCCACTCGCCGGAATTGATCATGGTTCCGCTTGCCTCGGTATAAGCCTCGGTCATATTCTCGATCTCTTTTCCATCCTTTGCGATAACCTGGATGATCGGGATATTAAACTTAGTCGCAAATTCGAAGTCACGGTCATCATGGGCAGGTACGCACATGATCGCGCCGGTACCATAATCTGCCAGTACATAGTCAGACAGCCAGATCGGAACTTTCGCGCCGTTGATTGGGTTGATGGCATAGCTTCCAGTAAATACGCCAGTCTTCTCTTTGTCCTGCATACGGTCTACGTTGGAACGCATGGAAGAATCTAAGATATATTTCTCAACTGCTTCTCTGGTCTCGTCGGTCGCCAGGCTCTTCGCCAGCTTGTGCTCTGGAGCCAGAACCATGAAGGTTGCGCCGTATAAGGTATCTGGTCTTGTGGTGTAAACAGTGATCTTCTCATCTCTGCCGTCTACCTGGAAATCAACCTCAGCACCGTAGGATTTGCCGATCCACTCGCTCTGCATCTTTTTAACCTTCTCCGGCCAATCCAGTTTGTCCAGATCATTTAACAGACGGTCAGCGTATGCGGTAATCTTTAACATCCACTGTCTTAAGTTCTTCTTGGTTACGGTTGTACCACAACGCTCGCAGCATCCGTTGACAACCTCTTCATTTGCCAAACCTGTCTTACAGGATGGGCACCAGTTGATCGGGAATTCTTTCTCGTATGCTAAGCCCTTCTTGAACATCTGAACGAAGATCCACTGGGTCCATTTATAGAATGCTGGATCTGTGGTGTTTACTTCCATATCCCAGTCATAGATGGATGCGATCTCGTTGATCTGTCTCTTGATGTTTTTGATGTTTGCCTCAGTAGAAATTGCTGGATGAACGCCCATCTTGATCGCGTAGTTCTCAGCTGGAAGACCGAATGCATCCCATCCCATTGGGTGGATTACATAGTGGCCCTTTAAGATCTGATAACGGCTCCATACATCAGAAATTACATATCCTCTCCAGTGGCCTACATGGAGACCGCTTCCGGACGGATATGGGAACATATCCAGACAGTAGTATTTCGGCTTCTTGCCGTCGTTGACGTTGATCGGGTTCTTCTCCCAATTCTCTCTCCACTTCTTCTCAATGGCAGTATGATTATAGCCAGCCATGATTTTCCTCCTTTTGACTCCTAAAAATTCGCGTTGCCGCAGTGAACGTTGGTAATAGTAACAAAAAAACACCCACGCCCTATCTCTCGATAGAGGCGCAGATGTTAAAATTCTGCGTGGTACCACTCTACTTCATGC
>CAKRWX010000379.1 GCA_934418055.1 uncultured Lachnospiraceae bacterium | reverse complement strand
CGATTATAAGGTCTTTTGCTGGAAAATACAATGAAAAACATGTATTTGTGTAATGCATGAGCTGTAACAAATGTGTCTGGGAGTCGGCAGATTTTGCTGCTTCCAGGGCTTGACAAGCGGGAAAATTTGGCATAAAATTTACGGTACATATGCAAAAGCGTAGAAGAGGGTTAGTAAGCTGACATACGCCTACAGAGAGGGAAGAATTGCTGAGAATTCCCGTGTCCCTGGAAGCCCAACCTGCCTCGGAGCCCTGCATGAAAGTGCAGCGTATTTCCAGCGTTAAGGGAAGAATGAAGAGAACCGGAAGCGGTCAGTTTGTCAGACAGACCCGCCGGTTAATCAGGGTGGTACCGCCGGAGAACTTACGAGTCATCTGGTCCCTTGTCCAAGCGGCAGGGACCGGGTGGCTCTTTTGTGTCATAGGAAACTTCATCCTATGACGCAAAAAACGCTCCGCTAAGGATCGCACTGCGGCGGAGTGGAAGAGTGTCGCTAAAGCGACCCGCCGCAGGCGGAGAATCCTGCAAGCAGGATTCTTTTTTATGTCATAGGAAACTTCATCCTATGACACAAAAACGTTCCGCGGGATGCGCACTCGCGCGAAAGAGCCCTTCGGACAGGATTCTATTTTTATTTCTATTTATAAAGAGGAGAAAAAACATGGCAAACGACAAAAAGATGGTAGAAGCCATCACATCCATGGATGTGGATTTTGCACAGTGGTACACAGACGTTGTAAAAAAAGCAGAATTATGTGATTACGCAAGCGTAAAAGGCTGTATGGTCATCAAACCAGCAGGCTATGCTATCTGGGAGAACATCCAGAAAGAGTTAGACGCGCGTTTCAAAGAGACTGGCGTTCAGAACGTATACATGCCATTATTCATTCCAGAGAGCTTACTGGAGAAGGAGAAAGACCATGTAGAGGGCTTTGCTCCAGAGGTAGCATGGGTAACTCATGGTGGATTAGAGGAGCTGCAGGAGCGTCTGTGCGTAAGACCAACCTCCGAGACTTTGTTCTGTGATTTCTACGCAAAGGACATCCAGTCTTATCGTGACCTTCCAAAGGTATACAATCAGTGGTGTTCCGTAGTCCGCTGGGAGAAGACAACCAGACCATTTTTACGTTCCAGAGAGTTCTTATGGCAGGAGGGCCACACTGCCCATGCAACTGCTGAGGAAGCAAAAGAGCGTACCGAGCAGATGTTAAATCTGTACGCAGATTTCTGTGAGGAGGTTCTGGCAATTCCGGTTGTCCGTGGACAGAAGACAGACAAAGAGAAATTTGCAGGTGCAGAGGCTACTTACACCATCGAGTCCCTGATGCACGATGGCAAGGCACTGCAGTCCGGTACCAGCCATAACTTCGGTGATGGATTTGCGAAGGCATTTGGTATCCAGTACGCAGCCAAAGACAATACTTTAAAATATGTACATCAGACTTCCTGGGGCATGACGACCCGTATGATCGGCGCTATCATCATGGTTCACGGTGATGATAATGGTCTGGTACTGCCTCCAAGAATCGCTCCGGTTCAGGTAATGATTGTTCCGATCCAGCAGAAGAAGGAGGGCGTTTTAGACAAGGCATATGAGTTAAAAGACCGTCTGATCAACTCTGGTTTCCATGTAAAAGTGGACGATTCCGACAAGAGCCCGGGCTGGAAGTTCAGTGACTGTGAGATGCGTGGTATTCCGTTACGTGTAGAGATCGGACCAAAGGATATGGAGCAGAATCAGGCTGTTTTAGTACGCCGTGACAACCACGAGAAGACAGTTGTTTCCTTAGACGAGCTGGAGACAAAGGTTGGTGAGATGTTAGAGACCATCCAGAAGGCGATGTACGAGAAGGCAAAAGCCCACAGAGATGCCCATACTTATGAAGCAACTGATTACGAGAGCTTCGTAAAGACCATCAACGAGAAGCCAGGTTTCGTAAAAGCGATGTGGTGCGGATGCCAGGAGTGTGAGGACAAGATCAAAGAGGATACCGGAGCAACCTCCAGATGTATTCCATTTGCGCAGGAGAAATTATCCGATAAATGCGTATGCTGCGGCAAACCGGCTACCAAGATGGTTTACTGGGGCAGAGCATACTAAAAGAAAGAGACAGAGTGGTGCGGAGAGTGCGCTGTGCTGGTCGTAAAAAACAGATAGTGAGAAAGGAGGAGAAGGCATGGAACTGACGATGCAGGTGCCAAAGCATGCGCAGGAGATTCTGGAACAGTTAAATAATCATGGATTTGAGGCTTACGTGGTAGGCGGCTGCGTCAGGGACAGTCTTCTCCACCGGGTTCCGGGAGACTGGGACATCACCACTTCCGCAAGACCGGAGCAGGTGAAGGCCATTTTCGGACATACCATTGATACGGGACTGCAGCATGGTACCGTGACCATTATGCGGGATAAGGTGGGTTACGAGGTGACCACTTACCGGATCGATGGGGAGTATGAGGATGGACGCCATCCAAAAGAGGTGGAGTTTACCTCTAATTTATTAGAAGATTTAAAACGCCGGGATTTCACCATCAACGCCATGGCCTACAACCCGAAAGAGGGCCTGGTGGATGCCTTTGA
>CAKRWX010000378.1 GCA_934418055.1 uncultured Lachnospiraceae bacterium | reverse complement strand
GTTCTGAGGAAAAACAAATACCCAACAGTCCCTTCATCACCGGATTCTGCGGCATACACGCGATCAGACGGGCCATGGTTCCGTCTACGCCGCACTCACGCCACATGGAGCTGATCTCCTCCGTTGCCGTCGCTGACTGAGGTTTTTCCACTCTCTTTCTTTTGCACACGATCTGAAACGCATCTCTCTTTTCGATTCTGTAATCCATTTTACTGCCTCCTGTTAAAGTTAATTTTACAGACAGGGGAGTAAATATCTTCACTTTCCCACTATGTTTTGCCTCGCTTGGGGCAATTCCGTGAAACCGGGTGAACGCGCGGGAAAAGCTTTCTGGCGTGTCATATCCGTATTTCAGCGCAATATCAATGATCTTCGCATTTCCCTTTGACAGTTCCTCTCCTGCCAGGGAAAGCCTGCGCATACGGATATAATCGCCCAAGGAAAGACCACACAGAATGCCAAATACCCTTTGGAAATGAAACGAAGAAGAATACGCCTGTTTCGCAACCTCCTCAAAATCAAGTTCTTCCGTGATATTCGCTTCCACATAATCGATCGCTCTCTGGATTCCCTGGATCCAATTCATTTACCTCACTCCCTTTCTGTGATTACAGTCTAGCAGAACGGTGATGACATTTCCTGATTCTGCGTGCTTTGAGATGTTAGGAAAATGACTTTAACTTCATATATAACAATGGGTACGGATTTCCTTCCTCATCGCATTCTGTTCTTTTATAGGTTTCAAACCCTAAATGCTGGTAAAATCCAACCGCTTGCGGGTTCTGTTCATTTTCAGCCACAATTAAATGCTCCACTCCCGCCAGTGCCTGCGGAACATAGGTCTTGATCTGTTTTACTTCCGCATCTGACAAAAACAGATGCGTCGCCCGGACAGACGCTTCCCAGACCTTTAATAAATCATCCATCAAATGGGAAGTTCTTATTTGAACTTCATATAGTTTCATCCTTTTAATCCTTTTCTTTTTCACCGATCGGAATCATAATAATGATCGGGATCGCCGTATTTTAAAACCGCGGTTTTCTGTTCCTCATCACTTAATGGCCTCATAAACAGCCCATTTTCCTCATACATATAATGGGGATAACGGAACCTGGGCCGTACAAAGGTGTTGGTAACATATAAGGCAATGTGTTCGTCATACTGCTCTACTTTTTGTTCAAACTTTAACATATACAAGAAACAATTCCATGCAAGAATCAGAACCAGAAAAACAACTGCGATCCCATTCATTACCTGTATGATCGTTTTAACCCAACTATGAAAATATGTCTTTATCCGTTTAGACAGCATGCACCCACCAATGATCAATATGATCTGCCAGAACATGCATAAGATAAAAGCGATGATAATCGCACTGCTGGGAATATAGCACCAGCCATTGGGTAACAGTTTTTCACCTGCGAAAAAGAGAACCGTAACCAGGCTAGTCGCGCCTAATAGAAATAACCATATATAGCTCCACCTGTTTCTTTGAAATTTCATTCTGTTACCTCATAAATCATTCTAAATCTAACATATACAAGAGACTATCTCTATCTGGATAGGAATATGCAATTGGTAAATCCGTGGTATCGATCCTGTGGAATCCTATGGTTCCTTTTTCTCCGAAATTGCATTCGATTACTGCTTTTTCTTCTTCGGCTCAGGAAGTTCCTCATACATCGCCTTCAAAAGCCCAGTCAGAAAATCCTTTTGGTCCACATCTTCTACCAGAAGCATCTCTTTTGCTCCCTCATACGGTAATTCGTAAGACGCTGTCGGCATATAAGAACGAGCGGCTTTCACCGGTTTTACAAGCAGTCTGTCATCGTATATACCTCCTACGATTCTGCCACGGTAATAAAGAATATACTCCCCCATCATCGCCCGGTAAGTGATCTCCTCCAGATCTGACAGTTGATCTAAAATATATTGCAAATACCCTTTGCTGGATGACATCTTATCTCCTTCCACTATTTTTCTATCCTAAAAGGAAAGCAGGATCTCCTCACCGAAGTTTCCTGCCTCTTCCCTCTAATTCTTTTCCGCCTGCTCAATTACACAGGTGTGTGTCTTTGTATCCCTCTCATAATTAATTCCAACCAAAAGTAAATTTCCCCAATATTCCTTCAATGCATCTACATAATGCTTTTCCTTAATCTGACTGATAGCTCCCTTTGCGTTTTTATCCCATTTCAGTTCCATAATCACTGCCGGTTTATCAAGATGCATCTTCCTTGGAATAAAACAAACATCTGCAAACCCTTTTCCTGTTGGTAATTCCCGCACTATGGTGTAATACTCCCTGGCAAAATAGAATGCCAGATTAATGGTACAGCTTAAGGCATTTTCATTATTATATTGAAGGATCGAAATCTCCCTGTGCGCTTTATCAATTCCTTCTGCTACTGCCTTCTCATCCAAATTCCACAAAGCTTCCAATAACTTCTTGGAAGCCTCGACAGAAGCAGTCACTTCTTTCCAATCCATGGTGCTGATGGCATTGATGTATTCCTGGGAAACTTCTTTATTGGGAATCGTCACCGTTTTATCCGGCCAATGATAGCTCAGATATCCCAGATG
>CAKRWX010000377.1 GCA_934418055.1 uncultured Lachnospiraceae bacterium | reverse complement strand
CTTATGCTGTTTTACCATACAACTATGTTTCACGTGAAACATGAGTTTTATTTTATTAAAAAAGGAGAGCATATTTATGATTCAGTTTAATCACTTTAATTTCAACGTTTTAAATCTGGAAAAAAGCCTGAAATTCTACAAAGATACCCTGAACCTGGAACCAGTTCGCGAAAAAGAAGCTGCCAATGGATCTTTCAAACTTGTCTATCTTGGTGATGGAATCAGCGACTTCACGCTGGAGCTCACCTGGCTCCGCGCCCGTACCGAGCCTTATAATCTTGGTGAATGTGAATTTCATCTTGCTTTTGTCACTGATAAATATGAAGAACTCCATGAACAGCACAAACAGCAAGGCGTCATTTGCTACGAAAACGAATCCATGGGCATCTACTTCATCTCCGATCCGGATGGATACTGGATTGAGATTGTACCAGCGAAATAAAATTCGACTTGCAATCATATTGCCTGTAAGCAATAAAAAAGAGAGACTATGCAATAACCTGGTCTCTCTTTTTTACTTAGCAAGTGAATTGTATAGATTTATGATTTAGTGAAACAAAGCCGCAATTCCGGACAGAGAACGGATTCCGGCAAATGCCATAAAGGCTGTTACAATCACACACAGAATCATAAGCCAAAGCGGATGTCTGTACTCTCCCACGATTTCTTTTTTCCGTAATGCAAGAAGCATAATAATCAGTGTTACCGGAAGTACCAGCCCATTCAGAGCTCCTGTCAAAATCAACAGGCTTGCCGGTTTGCCCAGGAACAAAAAGATTAATCCGGAAACCAGAATGAAGCCAATACTCAGCTGATTTCTGTGTTCCCGCACCACTTTTGCAAATGGTGCCAGGAAGGACATGGACGTATAGGATGCTCCAACTACAGAAGACACGGAGGCAAATAACATAACAATACCGAAGAATTTATATCCCAGAGTTCCTGCAGCCTGTAAAAATGCATCCGCTGCCGGGTTGCCCGGATCCAATTTTGCGCCCTTGGAAACCACGCCCAGAATTGCAAGGAACAGAAATGTTCGGATCAGATTAGCAACAATAATACCAATAATCGCGGATTTATCTACTTCTTTCAGATTTTCTCTTCCAGAAATACCACCTTCCAACAGTCTGTGACCACCTGCAAATGGATGATATCCTCCTACTGTTCCACCTACCACTGTCAGAATTGCCATAAACGGCACTTCAGTCGGTGAAACTGTACGATACAAAGCTTCGCCAATTGGTGGACGTGTGGAAACTGCCACGAACGCAATTAGGAGAATCATTCCCACGCCCAGCACCTGAGTCAGCTTATCCATGGCCTTGCCTGCCTCTTTAGATAAGAAAATGGACACGGACAAAATAATGGAAATCACCGTTCCGATTTTAATATCCAGACCAAATATAACATTCAGTCCCAATGCACATCCCGCAACATTTCCAATATTAAAAATCAGACAGCCGGCAACGATCAAAAATGTCAGTATATATCCAAGTCCTGGGAAAACCATGTTGGCAATTTCCGGGCCCTTTCGCCCGGATACGCCAATTACACGCCACACCGTAATCTGTACTACAATAGACATAAGCAGCGCTACCAGAATGACAAACCCAAAGGTTCCGCCCAGCTGTTCTGTAAATGTAGCACTCTGAGTCAGAAAACTCGGTCCCACAGCTGCTGTTGCCATCAAAAATGCAGCACCAAGTACAACTGACAAATTCTTTTTGCCTTCTTCTGCTTTTCCGTCTCCCATACAGTTACCCCCTTATTTCAGAGTAATTGCATGAGCTGGACATAACTGCTGGCAAACACCGCAGCCATCACACTTCGCTACATCCGCATATCTTGCTCCATTCTTCTCTGAAATTGCGCGGTACATGCAGACCTTCTGGCATAATCCGCAGTTTGTACAGATATCCGTATCAACCATCGCATGTTTTGCTGGTAATTTTGCCAGCTCTTCAACGGTTGTAATATCTTTCAGTGCGATACCGCGAATTTCATCAAAGGATTTGTATCCTTTCTGATCCATCCAGGTATTCAGATCATTCACGATCTTCGTAATTCTGTCGTATCCGTTCCACATAACTGCAGTACACAGCTGAACCGTTGTTGCACCCAGCATAATATACTCAATGACTTCGCGGTAACTGTTTACACCGCCTACTGCCGAGATCGGAATATCTACATTTCTTGCCACTTCAGAAAGGTGTCTCATTATAATTGGTTTAATTGCCGGTCCCGTGTAACCGCCATATCCGCAAAGATACGGTTTTCCGGTTTCAATATCTACACCTGCGAAAGAACGGATAGAGTTACTGATCGTAAGTCCATCTGCTCCTGCCTCCTTTGCTGCCTGGGCAATTTCTACCATATCCGTAACGTTCGGGGTAAGTTTCACAGTAAACGGAATCTTTGCTGCGCTCTTTCCTGCTTTTACCTGCTCATAAGTCCGGTCTGCACTCTTTCCGATATGCATGCCCACGGTAGAGGCCGGCATCGGACAGGAAACATTCAGCTCCAGAATATCAGCCATACCAGTAGACTGAATTTCTTCTACCAGCTTTGCAGTATCTTCCGGATCC
>CAKRWX010000376.1 GCA_934418055.1 uncultured Lachnospiraceae bacterium | reverse complement strand
TTTCCAGAAATGCCGCTGGGAATCCATCTGGCTCTGCTTCCATAAATCCGTCTGCCAGGGAACCGCCTGCTCTCACAAACTGTGCCGTCTTAGTCAGACATTTTCTCCATCTGCGGTTTTCTGCCTGGCCTCCAAGGAGCAGCAGCGTTTTCTCTACAGAAATTCCTGCTTTCAAAGCCGCTGCAAACTGACTGGAAAACACCGCCAGTTCCCGGTCCTTTATGCCAGTCACATAGATATCTTCTGTCAGAACATCCAGCCACGGGTGCACCGGCTCCAGTTCCAGGATCAGTTCTCCCTTTTCCCGGATCCGCGCCGCAGCCTGCATCTGATTTTCCGCTTCCAGAATTCCCCGTGTTTCCTCTTGTCCATCCGAAATCGCCCGATACCGGTATTTCATTCCTGCCTCCCCATCTCAAGAATCACCCGAAGTCCTTCTTCCACCGTAGTGGTTCCCATCCGGATCAATTCTTTGCAGTTATCTTCCATAGACTGATAGTTTTCATCTTTCAGAAGTTCCAGCAGTTCATCTCTCGCCGCGCCTTCCAGAACAGCTTTTCTTCCTTTCCGGTTCATGAAAAGGATTTCATAAATTCCCGTTCTTCCGCGATATCCGGTTCCGAAACAATGAGGACAGCCCTTTCCACGATACAACATCTGTCCCTTTTCTGCTCCCACAAGCCGTCTTTCTTCTTCTGTTGGAACATATGCCTCCCGGCAGTCTGGACAGATCTTCCGCACCAGACGCTGGGACACCACGCCTTTTAAGGCGTCCGCAATCAAAAATGGTGCAATTCCCGTATCCCGAAGCCGGTTAATGGTCATGACCGCATCGTTGGTATGAACCGTAGTCAGCACCAGATGGCCCGTTATGGCAGCACGCATGGCAATCGCTGCAGTCTCCGCGTCACGGATTTCACCTATCGCCACAATATCCGGATCCTGTCTCAGCACAGCCCGCAGCGTTTCCGCAAATGTAAGACCGATCTCATCCCGGATAGGAATCTGATTCACGCCTTTGATGTGATACTCCACTGGATCTTCCAGAGTAACCAGGTTCACTTCTTCCGTATTCAGTTCCTGAATCATGGTGTAGAGCGTCGTTGTTTTTCCGCTTCCTGTTGGACCTGCAATCAGAATTACTCCACTATGTTCTCTCAAAAGAGCCTCATAACGGTTCCGGTTACCTTCTGTCAAACCGATGGTCTGACTGGTCATTTTCCCGGAAGTCTGATTTAACAGACGAAGCACCGCCTTCTCTCCTAACAGAACCGGAATCACAGAAATTCTCAAATCAATCTCCATTCCAGCAACGGTGATCATCGCCCGGCCATCCTGTGGAAGCCGATGCTCTGTGATATTCATTCCTGCCATTACCTTGATACGGGCGATGACCGAGGACTGCATAGAGGCAGGAACCGTAAGAACCGGATGCAGAATTCCATCAATTCTCATCCGCACAAGCATCTGATCTTCCTGCGGTTCCAGATGGATATCGCTGGCCTGTTCCATCGCCGCCCGCTCCAGAATGGAATTAACCAGACGGATGGCTGGCGCTGTCTCCTTCTGATCCTGATCCAGCTCCAGGACATCGCTTTTCTCTCTCGCTGCTGGATTGCGGCGTTCCATGTCTTCGATGGCACGTTTTACACCTTCCGCGCCATATAATTTCTGAATGGCATGGTCAATATGATGAAAAGCAGCCAGTCCTGGTATTACTTCGCACCGGGCCGCTGCCTTCAATTCTTCAAGTGCCATAAAATCTGCCGGATTTTTCATTGCCACATACAGGATGCCGTCCTTCTCTTTTACAGGGACTGCGCCAAGCCGCTTTGCCAGACGTTCTGGAATATAGGCGGACAGATCTGAATCCAGATCCATGTTGGACAGGTCCCAGATGGAAAGTCCCAATTGCTTCTGAAGCGCCATCAGCGCCTGGCCTTCCGTGATCTGCTCCATCCTGATCAGAACCCGTTCCAGGCGCTCTCCGGATGTTTTCTGAAGTTCTCTTGCCTTTCCCAGAACCTCCTCATCGGCCAATCCCATCTCCAACAGCACCTGGTCAAGTTTTTGATATCTCAATGATATTCCTCCTGCTTATTTTATAGCTTTTTAGATTAAAAATGCCCCATGAGGTTTCCCCCATGAGGCGTTTTCTTTATGATTAGTTTTCTACGCTAACGATCTCTTTTTTGTTGTAAGATCCGCAAGCTTTGCAAACTCTATGAGGCATCATTAAAGCACCGCACTTGCTGCACTTTACTAAGTTCATAGCGCTCATCTTCCAGTTTGCTCTACGTTTATCTCTTCTTGCTTTTGAAGATTTATTCTTTGGACAGATAGACATGGTTACACCTCCTTAAACTGTTTAAAAATATCCTGGATAACAGACATTCTTGGGTCTAGCGAACTCCTATCGCAGTCGCATGTCTCATGATTGAGATTCGCCCCACATCTATTACAAATCCCTTTGCAATCTTCATCGCACAGGACTTTCATAGGTAAGTTCAGCAACAATTCGTCGCGAACCAACTGGTCAACATCCAGATTATAACCTTGCAAGTATGGCTGCTCATCCAGATCGGCG
>CAKRWX010000375.1 GCA_934418055.1 uncultured Lachnospiraceae bacterium | reverse complement strand
TTCCACAACCAGTCAGAACCGCTACAGACGTAAGCACCGCAGCCAGATACCAACCGATGCCCCGTTTCCAGCTTTTATGATTCATGTTTTATATTCCTTCCTGCAATAACCCAACAACGAATAACATTTCCATCCTAAGCAGGATGTCAAACCAGTATAGCACATTTTTATTTCGGCATACAAGGGTTTTTCATAAGAAAGAATGTGCCTTGGCACATTCTCGCGCCGAGTGCGGTCGCTTGCGACATGTTTCTTCTTCGCGCGAGTGCGCATCCTGCGGAGCGTTTTTGTGTCATAGGACGAAGTTTCCTATGACACAAAAAACAGGTGTGGAGCCTATCGCATTCCCACACCTGTTCTAACTGTTCCTATTTTACCCATTGTCCTTCTTAGCCACCCGCATTCCGGCACGGATCATGCGAAACATCCGCACCGCGGCCTTCTGATATAACATCACCGCATCTGCCATGGCTTCGTCAAGCCCCATAGGTCCATCCACGGTAGTCATCAGTGAATCGATTCCATGTTCATAGATCGTCTCATAGCCTGGTCCCAGTGATCCACTTAAGCCGACAACAGGCACTCCTTTTCTGGCGCACCGGTCACCGATTCCCTGCATCACCTTACCAAAGCTGGACTGCCAGTCTGTCCGGCCTTCTCCAGTCACCACCAGATCCGCCCATTCAAGCCACCGGTCAAAATTCGTCATGTCCAGTACACAATCAATTCCCGAACGCATTTCTGCTCCCAGATAGATGAGAAGAGCCGCGCCAAGCCCTCCTGCTGCTCCAGTTCCCGGAATCTGGTCTGGATCAGTCTGAAAGGTGTTGCGGATCACATCTCGGTAATGCTGCATTCCCGATTCTAACTGATCCAGAATCTCAGGTGTCCCTCCTTTTTGCTTTCCAAAGGTATAAGTAGCACCATTTTCCCCACATAACGGATTCGTCACATCACACATCACTGTGATCTTCGCCTGTCTGATCAGCGGTGTCAGTCCGGAAATATCGATGCGCTCCACCAGCTCCAGATTTTCACCGATTCCCTTCAGTTCCTGTCCATCACAGTCCAGGAAACGGACACCAAGGGCTGATGCCATTCCCATTCCTCCATCATTGGTTGCCGAACCACCAATGGCAATACGGATATCCCGGAAGCCTCTCTGAAGCGCATCCATCAGAAGCTGTCCTGTCCCATAGGTAGAAGTTTTCCGCGGATCACGTTCTGCTTCCATCACCAGCGGAAGCCCGGATGCCTGGGCCATCTCAATCACCGCCGTACCACCAACACATCCATAATAAGCCGTGATTTCCCGTCCAAGCGGATCCTGCACCTGACAGGAAAGCTTCTCCCCATGGCACGCCTGCACAACAGCGTCAATGGTTCCCTCTCCTCCATCTGCCACCGGAATCCCCTGGCATTCA
This sequence comes from uncultured Lachnospiraceae bacterium, assembly GCA_934418055.1. Classification (GTDB taxonomy): domain Bacteria; phylum Bacillota; class Clostridia; order Lachnospirales; family Lachnospiraceae; genus UBA3402. The sequence goes on along the minus strand of CAKRWX010000375.1, from coordinate 1,185 downwards.
CAGGAGCCAAAAACCTCCTCTGCTGCTTTCTTTAGATATTGAATCGTCTGGGCGCTGGTTAATGATCCTTTAAAAGAATCGGATACGAATAAACACTTCATCCGGCTTTCTCCTTTTTTCTTTTATGAAAGTCCAGGCAGAAATCCACTGCACAAAACTACAATACATAATACCACAATTTTCCCAAAATAGAAAGAACCCGGACATCTGATGGACATCCAGGTTCTCTCTTCCTCTTCTCAATCGTTAAAATCAAACTGCTGCTAATGTCTCGCCTAATTTCCTGCAATTCTCCAGGGCTTCTTCATCTGGAGTATTATTTGCGATCACACCTTCTCCTCCTGCGACTGTTGCACCGGCAGCTTCCATGCGGGATGCCCACTCTCTCATCCAGTCGCCGTCGCCCCAGTCATAGGAACCGAACAGACCGATGGTCTTGCCAGCTGCGAATTTTTCTACTTCTTCTACAAATGGCTCCATGTCGCCTTCTTCCAACTGTTCAGAGCCCATAGCCGGACAGCCCAGTGCAAACGCTTTTGCATCTTTTAATACATCTGCGGATGCACTCGCAACGTCAAGAACGTTTGCGTGACCTCCTGCTGCATGGATTCCCTCTGCAACTGCACCTGCCATCATCTCAGTATTACCTGTGCCGCTCCAGTAAATTACATAAATATCGCTCATGATGATTACTCCTCCTTAAATAAATTTCTTATTTATGATACCGCTACCAGATGGAGCGGATATCCTGCGATTACTTCTCCCATGGCCTGATCCTTTGCTGCATCATAGGCTGCAAATACTGCCCTGGCTCTCTCAACATTGTGGTACACCTTCCAGTACCGTTCCATAAGACAATTCTGTCCACCGTACTTAATAAAGTCTTCCACATCTTCCACCGGATATTCCAGCACGATTCCCAGTTCATGTGGGAAATCCGCCTGTTTCTTCGCATAGGCCTCGTAGCGCTGGCGCAATTTGCGGAGCACTGCGGAGACACTGACGTCTAAATATCCCATTTTATTCAAAAATTCGCGATTTTCCTGTTTTTTTAAATGTTTTTCCAGCCGGTCGTACCGGTAAAACAGCAATAATTCTTTGTCTTTTCCTATATAAAGAGGAATGCAGCTGACCGCCGTTCCCTTTAAGGATCTCCAGATCCGGTTCCAGGTGCCTGGTTTGGCG
>CAKRWX010000374.1 GCA_934418055.1 uncultured Lachnospiraceae bacterium | reverse complement strand
ACATAGGGAGAAGGATTCTCTCCCAGGGCGCCCATCACGGTTTCCGCGATCATGGCGCCTGCTCCTGTCTGGGATAATGCGGATGCCAGGGATAAGGTACCGCCAAACAGGAAGATGGTCTTTAAGTCGATGGATTTCAGTGCGTTCTTCTCAGAGATTACTCCGGTCAGGATCAGAGCCAGAGCTCCCACACATCCGGAGATGCACAGCTTGATGCCAATCTTCTTCTCGAAGATCATGGCCAGAAGCGTGAGCACCAGAATCACCAGGGATAAGGTCTGCTTCCACTTCGGCACATCATCAAAGTTTTGGCTGTCATCAAAGACACCTGCGTCTCCGCTTACCTTCTTATTCGGAAGGAGCCTGTGACCGATGGTTGCGTAGAAAAGGATACCGCAGACCAGGATCGGCAGACCGACAATGGCATACTCAAAAAATCCGAATTCCAGATTCATCTCCTCCAGAGCACTCTGGGCAATCAGGTTGCCCGGCGCACCGATCAGGGATAAGTTTCCGCCCATCGCTGCCGCGAATACCAGCGGCATCAGCAGTCTGGAACGGGAGTACCCGGATTTTGCCGCGATTCCGATAACGACCGGGATCAGTACTGCGGCAGTTCCTGTATTGGAAAGAACTCCGCTCATCAGTCCGACGATCACCATAATGGCGATGATCAGCATACGCTCCGTCTTTGCGAACTTCGTTACGATTCCGCCAATCTTGTTTGCCATACCGGTTTCGAAGAATGCGCCTCCGACAATAAACATTGCAACGAAAAGGATTACGTTGCTGTCGATGAATCCGGCAAATGCCGTCTTAACATCTAAAACACCAGTCACGACCAGTCCACAGCAGACGATCATGGATGTTACTCCAAGCGGGATCTTTTCGAATACGAACATGACTACCGCAAAGAGAAGGAACAATAATGTGATTGTTGATGGATTCATACTTACCTCCCATACTCCTATAGATTTTCATTGATTATTACTTTCCATCTGAAACATAAGAGTAATAAGGCGGCCGTGTTATTACCTGTTGTTTATGGCATCATTATATCGGTTGTATCTGTGCTTGTACATTTACTAAAAATGATACCACCATAAAAAAAGGTTAAAGCTTTCTTTTGTTTTTCAGCACAATCCGCCAATTTCATGGTATAATTTTAGCCAATAAGCCCGGCTTTTCGTGAATTTTTCCCAATAAGCAGGCAAAACCAGTGAAAATAAGGAGAAGGCGCTTTATGAAAATTGTCCAATTAGAATACTTCTGCGCGGTCAGCCAGTACCACAGTATTACCCAGGCTGCCAAGAAACTCTATGTCACACAGCCTGCAATTTCCAACGCCATCAAGGAACTGGAGAAGGAATTCTCCGTAAATCTTTTTGTCCGGTCCAACAATCATCTGACACTGACTACGGAAGGCGAGCTGTTCTACCAGAAAGCCAGCGAGCTTCTGACCTCCGTCAAACAGACCACCCAGCAGTTTTATGACCTGGGCAAAAACATTCCGCCGATACGCATCGGAATTCCACCGCTGTTAAGCACAATCTTTTTTCCGGATCTCCTCCTGCAATTTAACAAACTGCATCCGGACGTTCCGGTAGAGCTCTTTGAATACGGCTCTATTCGTGCCGCTTCCCTGGTACAGGAGGAGATACTGGATCTGGCCCTGGTCAACATGCACTTTTACAATATTGATAAGATGAATACCTTTCGCATTCAGACAGAGCATCTGGCTTTCTGCGTTTCCAAGGAGCATCATCTGGCGAAAGAAAAAGAAATCTCCATAGAAATGTTAAAGGATGAACCTATCATCATGTACAATACGGACTCTGTACAGAATACAACCCTGAATTCCTGCTTTGAGAACGCCGGTATCAGCCCAAATGTTATCATGCATGCCAGCCAGCTCTGTACGATTGAACGGTTTCTGCTAAACGGAAACTGCGGTGCCGTTCTGTACTCCTCACTGGTCCAAAATATGCACGGTATAAAAGGAATTCCGATCACACCGCTTATCCAGCAGGAAATTGGTATTGTGTGGAAAAAGGGAAAATATATGAACGGAAGTGTGGAAAAATGGATTGATTTTATCCGGAATAAGTGGTAAAACATGGAACGGAAAGAAGGGATGCTCATGAATCGAAAACACGGACATCAAATGTCTGACTCACTGATCATCATGATTCTGCTGAATCTGTCCGGCGGAACCCAGGATGCATGTTCTTATTTTTTGCGCGACCATGTTTTTGCAAACGCACAGACCGGAAATATTGTTCTGATGGGATGCTATCTGATTTCAGAAGATATCCGGGATTCCATCCGGTATTTTCTTCCGGTATTTTGTTTTGCGCTGGGTGTTCTGACTGCCTGCTTTATCCGCAGCAAATGCCGCCACACCGGAAAGATCCACTGGCGCCATCTGGTCCTGGTCATGGAAATCCTGCTGCTCTTTGTGGTCGGCTTTCTTCCACCGCAGGTAAACTGGCTGGCAAACGCGCTTACTTCCTTTGCCTGTGCCATGCAGGTGCAGTCCTTCCGCACAGTCAGCGGCAGCGCCTATGCCAGCACCATGTGTATCGGTAACCTGCGAAGCGGTATGGATCATCT
>CAKRWX010000373.1 GCA_934418055.1 uncultured Lachnospiraceae bacterium | reverse complement strand
AAATAATACTCGTTCTTTTCCTGATCTGCCTCGATAAATTCCATATTTACACAGCCCCGGATACCCACCGCTTCCGCAATGTCCCGGCACTGCTGCTCCAGCAGTCCGTTCCGAAATACGCAGACCGAGGTTCCCGCACCATTTAAGGTGCGCAGAAGCTCCCGTCTCGGCAGGCAGGATATCTGTCCGGTTTCCGGATTTCTCACCACATCCACGGTAATAACATGTCCGTCGATCTTCGGCTGCACCAGATACTGCTGTTTCTGCTCCTCGCTGCAGGTATGCAGCAGGAATTCCAGATCCTCTCTGGATTCCAGGATCCGGAGCCCCTGGCTGCTCCGCCCGTCAAAGGGCTTGGCCACCAGCGGATAGGAACACGACATGGTTTCAAGCTCTGCCAGCCGCACACCCGGAATGGTCCGGCAGAGCTTCCGCTCCCGCAGGAACACTTCCATCTTCTCCTTATTCCTGCAAAGACTGACAGCAGAAGCATCGGAAAGCCAGACCTCTGCGTCCAGCATTTTGAAATCCTCCGCCAGTTCTGTCCTCCACTGCTGGATCACGTCAATTTCCACATCAGTCAGCGGCATCAGCACGCTGGCCTGTTCTTTTTTACAAAGCTCTTTCAGAAAATTCCGGTACTGTTCCCGGCCGGTGGCGTAGGGTGCCCTGTAAAACACATCCACATCCCGGGAGTTTACCACCCACTCAGCCGGGTATATATCGCAGCCCACAACCCGCATACCTGCCTTGTGGCAGGCAGAAATCACGTTCTGGGCAGAAAACGACCCGATAGCCGTAACGATCACTGTTTTTTTCATAACCTCATTCTCCATCATTTTTTCAGCCTCTCCTTTACCATGCCTGCCAGAAAGCAGAAGCTTTCCAGGCGGAAGGCTGCCGCCAGCACAATGTATACAAAGGCCCCGCAAACGATCTGCAGTCCCAGCTTCAGCCATACAGACATAGACGGAAGCCACATGCCAAAGGCCATGACAGCTCCGCACATCACAACAGATAATGCAGCCGGAGGGGCCACATCCATCCACTGGTGGGCAATGTCATAGCCAAGCAGCTTTTTGTTCGGCGCCGCATTGACAAAGGTGCACACGAAATCCTGAAATGCCTTGATGCACACCATGATAAACACATTGAACTGCATGCCGATGACCAGAGCCAGAATACTTAAAGCCTTCTTCACCAGCTCCAGCTTTAAAAAGATATCGCTGCGTCCCACTGCGTTGATGGCCTGCAGATTCGTGATATGAATCGGCCAGAAGCAGTAGGAAACACACATGATCCGCAAAAATGGTACACAGATCAGCCATTTTTCTCCCAGAAGGGCAAGCACCAGCGTATCTGCCACCGCAAACAGGCCCATGAGCATGGGGATCACCGCAAACGAGCTTAAGCGGATGGCCCGGCGCACCATCTCCCGCACCTTGTCCCTGTCATCCTGACAGGCAGAAAAGGCTGGAAGCAGCACTGCCTGAATGGCCGCGCCCAGATTGGTGGCGATCAGCTTTGGGAACTGTTCTCCGCGGTTGTAGCTGCCCAACAACTCTTCATTATATATCTTTCCGATCAAAAGTCCATACAGATTGTTAAATACCGTGTCCAGCAGAGAAGCACAAAGAAGCTTCCAGCCAAAGGCAAACATGGTACGGATCCGGTCCAAGCCAAAGCACAGCCCGGGCTTCCAGGAAACCGTAAGGAACAGCACAAGCATCAGACTGATATAGTAGCTGATCTGCTGCCCCACCATGGCCCACACGCCAAGCCCCCGGCAGGCCATAAAAATACTGATAACGCCAGAGATGGCCGAAGCCGCCAGCGTGGAGAAAAACAGCCCGCGAAACTCCATATTCCGGGAGACATAGGCTGACTGCACCGAGATAACTGCACCCGGGAACAGTACGATCCCCAGTACCCGCACAATCGGCTTTAACACCGGAATGGCGTAAAACTCTGCGATAGCCGGCGCTGCCAGGCACAGCAGCGCGTAAAATACAACCGATGCCGCAAGTTCAAAATAGCAGACCGATGAGAAATCCACCTCATCAGCCTGCTTTTTCTGCACCAGTGCCGTGGAAAAACCACTCTGGACAAATACATTTGCAATGGTGATAAAGATCATGATGATCCCGACCACGCCATACTCTGCCGGAGTCAGCAGCCTTGCCAAAAGGATCGCGATCACAAACTGGATGCCCTGGGCTCCTCCGTTTTCGAGAAGCTTCCAGAACAGTCCGCTTGCCACTTTATTTTTCATTCCTGTTTCGTTATTCATAATGATCTCTTTCGATTTTATTTCTGGTGAAACTGCTTCTGCAGCCACCCATACAGTTTTGGTGCCGAAGTCTCAAACCGGATAAAGAACCTTGTCCTTGCATTCAGTTCCCGGTAAAATTCCCGGTTTTCCTTATTTAATACAGTTTCATAATGTTTGGTGTTCACCCGGGTCAGGAACAGAAGCCGCCGGATGGCATGCTCTACCGTGTTGTGGAACCGGCCCCCGCTGAAAGCATCAAAGCCATGATACATTGCCGTCATGGCCTCCGCATAATCCTGCTGCTTTTTCTCGTAATCCCCCTGCTTCATAAGGGTAGTCCAGGAAGCCGC
>CAKRWX010000372.1 GCA_934418055.1 uncultured Lachnospiraceae bacterium | reverse complement strand
CTTCAGAAGCAGCATCCAGCGAGGCAGCTTCCAGTGAGGCAGAAAGCAAGGACGAACAGGCCGGAGCATCTTTGGAAGGTGTAAAGATCACCATGATGAACAGCAAACCGGAGCTGGAGGATGCTTTTAATGAGGCTGCAAAGGAATTCCAGGATGCAACGGGTGTAGAGATGGAGATCTATACCACAGATAAACCAGGAGAGGCAATTGCACAGAAGTATGCAGCTGGCGATCCTGCAACCCTGATGCTGTGTGATTATCCGAACGTAAAGGATATCGCAGCAGAAAAGCTTCTGGATTTAAGCGATGAGAAGTGGATGGCAGATGGCGGTGATCTGCTTGGCGTAAAAGTGGATGGCAAAACCTATGGTTTCCCATTCTGCGTAGAGGCAGCCGGTCTTCTTTATAATAAGACAGCGATCGAGAATATTACCGGCAAGGAATTTGTTCCTGCTGATTATCAGAGCTTAGATCAGTTCAAAACACTGTTAGATGAGTTAAAGGCAGGAGGCATGGAGCTTCCGGTGATCTTAAACTCTGAGGACTGGTCCATCGGACAGCACTTCATCCAGTATTCCTATAAGATGCAGACCGGTAAGGCAGAGGATGCACAGAAATTCCTGGCAGAGGTAAAAGAGGGCAAGGCAAACTTTGAGGATAACGCACTGTTCAATGCAGTATTTGATACGATGGATGTCCTGATCGAGGATAATATCAATAAGAATGATCCATTGGCAGCAGATTACGATCTGAATGCAAGCTATCTGGCAGAAGGCGAAGCAGCATTCTGGTTAAACGGAAGCTGGGCATGGCCGGATACAGAAGAGTATGTGGATGGTTCTATGGAATATGGCATTATGCACTATCCGATCAACGGAGACTTTACTTCTGTTGGCAGACTGAATGCCAATGCGACGAAGTTCATTGCAATTGATAATGTAAAGGCAACTCCAGAGCAGCAGGAGGCAGCAAAAGCATTCTTAAATTGGTTAGTATACGATGAGGCTGGTCAGAAGATCCTGGTTGAGAAATGCGGAATCGTTCCTGCATTCAGCAACATCAAATCAGATATGACCAATGACTTCAACAAGGGTGTAAAATCCTATGTTGACCAGGGCCTGACCAATGAGTATGTACCGCTTCCTTCTGATCACAGAAGCAGCCTTGCAGCGTATATGCAGAAATATCTGGCAGGTGAGATCGACAGAACAGAAGTAGCAAAACAGATGGATGAGTTCTGGAAAACCCACTAAAACCCATGATTGACTGGAGACAGGCGTGGTTTCGGAGAGATGTCTCCCGAAACCACGCTTTTTCTATCATCGGAGCTGCCGATGACGGAATAGAAATGGTAAAGGAAGAGAAAGTATGAAAAGTAAAGAAAAATTCAGCAGTAAATTAGGTACCTTTCTGCTATTTGCAGGACCTGCAGTGATTTCGTTTGTTCTGGTGGTTATGCTTCCGATGGTTTATGGAATCTATCTGACCTTTACAAGCTGGGATGGATTCAGTGATGCAAAACCGTTTGTCGGCATTGCGAACTATATTTCTGTGTTTAAAGACGCTGCTTTCTGGACTTCCCTCTGGATCACAGTAAAATATGTATTTTTATCCGTTATTTTTATTAATGTGATCGCATTCTGTCTGGCATATCTTTTGACCAGCGGGATCAAGGGGCAGAATTTCCTTCGTGCAGGCTTTTTTACACCAAACCTGATCGGTGGAATCGTTCTGGGATATATCTGGCAGTTTATTTTCTCAAGAGTACTGGTTGATTTGAACAGTATTTTAAATCTTCCGATTTTTGCAAAATCCTGGCTTTCTTCCCCACAGGGAGCCTTTGCCGCCATGGTGATCGTAACAACCTGGCAGTATTCCGGATATATGCTGTTGATCTATATTTCGGGTTTTGTAAGTGTACCTCAGGATCTGATTGAAGCAGCAAAGATCGATGGAGGAACCTCCAGCCAGATCACCAGACATATCACGATGCCGATGATGGTACCGGCATTTGTTACCTGTATCTTCCTGTCTCTGACCAGATGCTTTAAGGTTTACGATCTGAACCTGGCGTTGACGGCAGGCGGTCCTTATGACAGTACCAAGATGGCAGCCATGCACATTTATACGCAGGCATTTGAGAACCATCTGTATGGAATCGGACAGGCGGAAGCACTGGTGTTATTCCTGGTAATGGGTATTATCGCCTTTATCCAGATTTCAGTAGGAAAGTCAAAGGAGGTTGAAGCATAATGGCAAAAGAGGTAAAATCAGTTCAGGTAGGCGGCACAAAAAAACTGGTTATGGATGTGGTCAAGACCATTTTTGTTGTCTTTATGTTTTTGTTTTATATGATGCCATTTATTTTGGTCATTATCAATTCCCTGAAGAGAAAGGTCAATATTGTAAAAAATCCTTTGATGCTGATTGATGATAAAGGAGTCCAGTTTGTTAACTATGTGAAGGCATTTACGGAAATGGATTTTGGAGCTGCGTTCTTTAACTCCATTTTGATCACAGGTGTCAGCGTATTTCTGATCCTGTTATGCTCATCCATGACTGCATATTTATTTGTGAGAACCAACTGGCTGGCATGTCGGATCTTCTTTGCATTGATCGTGGC
>CAKRWX010000371.1 GCA_934418055.1 uncultured Lachnospiraceae bacterium | reverse complement strand
ACCCGCGCCTTCATGGCCTTCTGATGGTCTTTGATCTTATTTTTATCGAACAAATACTCCGGTGACAATTCCACATTGGCAGAATCCGGATAGTACCGGAAATGAAATCCGCTGACAAAAAAGATCTCCGGACAATCCAGGCGCAGTTTCAAAAAAACATCTGTCAGTTCCTTTCCCTCCATCCTTGGACAGGGAAAGGACGGCGCCAGGGACTGTATCCCCGTTTTCATGGCGTGATAGACCACCTGCTGCTGTTTATTCATATGACTGTAATAATATGGTTCCATTCTTAACTCTCTCAATCCTTTTCTTTCCATCGGTCACCTATGTGATCACGTTCTATCATACCATGATCCCGTTAGAAATTCACCAGAAAATTTCGATGGCAATTTTCTGTCCGCAACCTATTGACATCTGTCTTTCACGGGTGTATGATGACTGTATCACTTTAACAGACAAAAGAAAATAAATTCTACGACGAGAACAAGTAAGAATTCTCTTCTGTGCACAGAGAGCTGCCATACCGGTGAGAGGCAGTGACAGAACGTTTTCTGAATATCATCTCAGAGAAGGAAGGCCGAACAAGTTTCTTTATTAGGCTCTCACGGGTGTTTCCCGTTACAGAAACCACGTATGCTGGTACGTTGTGCTCGTACTTGTTTCAAAGAAGAAACAGGGTGGTTGCGGTTTGATCCCGTCCCTATTTTCATAGGGGCGGGTTTTTTTATACCAAAAACAGATTCCATTTTTTGGCATAAAAAAGTCCGCCCCGAAAAATCATGCACAACCGGCAGTCTGCCAAAGCGAAATTCTACAAGGGAGGGCTATGATATGAAAGCCTACAAAAAATTCATGGATATGCTGGCCTTCGCAGAGGAAGTTGTCCTGGCATTATCCACCGCTGTCATTCTGGTACTGACCGTTGGAAATGTATTTTCCCGAAAAGTCATCCACCAGTCCTGGTCATTTACGGAAGAGCTGGTTGTCGCCGTATTTGTCCTGATCACACTGTTAGCTGCCGCTCTGGCATGCCGCAAAGGAGAGCTGGTCAACTTAAACCTGGTTTCCAGCAACCTTCCAAAGCCAGTCCAGAAACCACTGATGTTTGTCAACACGGTTCTGTGCATCTGCTTCACCGGTGTTCTCTTCCGCTACGGAATGGATAAGGTGCTGACCCAGATGGCCAACGGCAAGCGTACCTTCGTATTAAACTGGCCGGAATGGATCTTCTGGTCCTTCGTACCGATTGGCGCAGCCTGCATGATCCTGCATTTTATTGAATTTTTCTTAGACTACTGTCACGATAACAACGAAAAGGAGGACAACTAAATGATCAGTGCGGTATTATTTCTCTCCTTCTTCGTATTTTTGATCATGGGAATCCCCATCAGCATCTGTCTGGGACTTTCCTCCGTGTGCGCGATTTTGTACTCCGGTACATCCCTTACCATCGTTGCCACCAATATGTACTCCGGCATCAGTAAATTCCTGCTGCTGGCGATCCCATTTTTCGTACTTTCCGGAAATATCATGGCAAAAGCCGGTATCTCCAGAAGACTGATCAACTTTGTAAATACCTGCGTCGGACACCGCCGCGGCGGCATCGCCATCGTGTGTGTCATCGTAGCCTGCTTCTTCGGTGCGATCTCCGGTTCCGGTCCTGCTACCGTTGCAGCTCTTGGCTGTGTACTGATCCCGGCTATGATCCAGCAGGGTGGTTTTTCCGCTCCTTTCTCTACCGCGCTTATGGCAACAGCCAGCTCCATCGCCATTGTCATACCACCAAGTATCGCATTCGTTGTTTACGCCTCCATCACCGGTGTTTCCATTGCTGATATGTTCATGGGCGGTATCGTTCCTGGTATCCTGATGGGTCTTGCCTTAGTCATCGTGGTTATGATCGAGGCGAGAAAGAACAACATCCAGGCTTCCATGAAAAAAGCAAGCGGCGCCGAGCGCTGGGCTGCATTTAAGGATGCTTTCTGGGGACTGTTGATGCCAGTGATCATCTTAGGCGGTATCTACGGCGGTATCTTCACTCCTACCGAGGCTGCCGCAGTTTCCGTGGTCTATGGTTTATTTGTTGGTATGGTTGTATACCGGGAGATCACCGTCAAAGATCTGTGGGCTCTGGTGATCGATTCTGCCAAGACCACCGGCGGTATCATGCTGATCGTTGCCTGTGCCTCCCTGTTCTCCTTCGTATGTACGAAATTCGGCATCGCACAGGCCGCTTCTGATCTTCTTGGAAGCATCGCCCACAATCAGTTTACCTTCCTTCTGATCGTAAATGTGATCTTCCTGATCGCTGGCTGCTTCATTGATGCCAACTCCGCTATGTACATTTTCATCCCGATCATGCTTCCAGTCTGCAAGCAGTTAGGCTATGACGTGGTGGCATTCGGTATCGTAGCAACGGTAAACCTGGCAATTGGACAGGTAACTCCTCCAGTCGGTGTGAACTTATTCGTTGCGATTTCTGTCAAGCTGAAAAATGGAGAAAAAGTGGATATCCCACAGATCTCCAAGGCCGTTATGCCGATGATCGTGGCTTCTGTGATCGTGCTGGCCGCTATCACCTATGTTCCATCCATTTCCACCTTCCTGCCTAAGGCACTGGCTGGTGATGGCGCTTACACAGGAAACCCAA
>CAKRWX010000370.1 GCA_934418055.1 uncultured Lachnospiraceae bacterium | reverse complement strand
CTCCTGCCAGAAGGTATCACACATTTTCGCAAAAGTGATACCTTTTAGCAAAAGCCTATTATTCAGCAGAGTCTTGCTCCACCCCACTGTTTCAATATTCAAATGTTTCAGTAAAGCGGACATTCGCAATCCGCTTCGCTACTTGCTCATGAACGCAGTCGCTTCGCGATCTGCGTTCAAAAGACCGGAAAACACACATCCATTTTCTTTTCTTAGTATCCCACAAACCGCAGAAAATCAAGGTTTCTTTGAAAGCAGACAAACGGTTTCGCAATTTCCGGTCGATGGAAACATATCAATTGCAGCCGCCCGCTCTACCTTGTACCCCCTCTCCTGCAGCACCACCAGATCTCTCACCAGACTGGTCGGCTTACAGGAAATGTAAACCATGTGATCCACGCCAAAATCAATGATCTGATCCAGTGCTTTTGGATGAACACCATCTCTTGGCGGGTCTAAGACGATCAGGTCCGGCTTATCTTTTAACGTGCCAACCACCTTCAGCACATCTCCTGCAATAAATTCGCAGTTATCCAGACCATTGGCTGCCGCATTCTGCTTTGCCGCCTCTACGGCCTCTTCCACGATCTCTACACCAACGACTTTCGCAGCCACCGGTGCTAAGATCTGGGCAATGGTCCCGGTTCCGCTGTATAAGTCAAATACGACCTTATCCCTGGTGTCTCCCACGTAGCCTCTGGCCGTCTCATAAAGCACCTCTGCGCCTAAGGAATTAGTCTGGAAGAAGGAAAATGGAGAGATCTTGAATTTCAGACCTAACAGTTCCTCATAGAAATATTCCTGTCCGTAAAGCACCAGGGTCTCGTCACTCTGCACCACATCAGCCAGGCTGTCATTGTGGATCTGTAAAATACCTGCATAGGAGCCCTCCAGGTCAAGCCCAAGCAGCGTCTCCTTCCATCCCCGGATCAACATTTCTTCACTCTCATTCAGTCCTTCTGTCTGCGTGGAAGTCACCAGTGCCACCAGGATCTCTCCGGTTTTCACAGCGCGGCGCACCAGCAGATGGCGCAAAAAGCCCTCATGCTTTAACTTCTTATAAAATGGAACCTTCTTCTCCGCAAAATACTCTCTGGTGGCGGTCAGGATCTTCGTGAAATCCTCATGGACGATCTTGCAGTGATCCACGTTCACCACGTCATGGAAGCTGCCCCTCTTGTGCATTCCCAACGCCAGTGGTCCGTCCTTGTACTCATCGCCAAAAGAAAATTCCATCTTGTTGCGGTATCCTTCATGGATCGGACTTCCCTTGATGCCTTCAAATACATAGTCCTGGCACACACTGTCTAACAAAGTCTTGATCTGCTGCTCTTTGATCTTTAACTGCTCCTCGTAAGGAATACTCTGGCAGACGCATCCACCGCAGATTCCAAAATGAGGGCAACGATTTTCTTCTGTCTCCAATGGGGACTCCTTAACTACTTCTAACAGACGTCCCTCGCACCTTCCTCCCCGTTTTTTATTGACCGCAAAGGTCACTTCCTGTCCCGGAAGGGCATTTTTCACAATGGCGCGTTCCCCGTCAATCATCACGATTCCACGGTTCGGGAATTCCATCCGTTCCACCACGCCGGTGTATCTCTCTCCTTTTTTCACTGACCCGTAACTCCTCTCTGTCTTATCCGTAAATGCAGCTGTCATATATCATCACAGCCACTTCTCCGCTCACAGCGGCTTACACTTTATTTACAGAAAAAGCGTGCCTCACATGAGACACGCTCATAACCTGTTTCCTGTTATTTATTTCTCAGCTTTCTTGTCTGCGTCCTCATCCTCGAAGAAATCATCATCGAAATCATCGTCAAAATCATCATCGAAATCGTCCAGATAATCCGGAGTGAAGAAGCGATATACCGCATATGCGATTCCTGCTACCGCTGCTACGGCACCAATGATCGCCAGCACCCATAAAATGCAGTTCTTTTTCTTATCCTCTTCCTCTTTTCTGTGGAGGAACTCATTCAGTTTGGTGGAATTCACAATCTCTTCCATACGGTTCATCACGTCTTTGTTCATCAGATCAAACTTATTCATGCTGCACACCAACCTTTCCGATTATCAAATCATGACACTTCTGCCATATATCGTTAGTATACCATTTTCCAATGGATTTTACCACGGAATTTTCTCTTATTTTATAATTTTTTCAGCTTGGCAAAGGATGCGAACATCCGCTTGGTTCCCACGCGGTCAAATTCTACGGTGACTTCGTAGTCCCTACCGCCGTCCTTGATCTCTTTCACGGTTCCCTGGCCAAACTTCACATGGCTGACCCGGTCACCTGCCACATAGTCCAGTCCCTGTTTTTCCACGGTAAATGCCTTGCCAAAACCTGGATTTTTCGCCGTAAAACTGCTTCCAGCCGAAGTCTGACTGCCAGAAAACAGGGAAGAAGTCTTGGAAGCGTATGTATTCTCACTGCGCCCAAACTTGCTGACGCCTGCTGGCTTTTTCGGCTGATTCCATGGAAGTCCTGCGTCAGCACCTAAACCCTCTAATTTTTCTCTGGCACTGATCCCTGAACGCCTTGGTTCTAAACGGCTGGTTTCCAGTAACTCCTCTGGAATCTCCTCCACAAACCGGCTGACCTTGCAGTAACGGGTCTCGCCGTTGACCATCCGCATCCGGGCAG
>CAKRWX010000369.1 GCA_934418055.1 uncultured Lachnospiraceae bacterium | reverse complement strand
GCGTTTATTCTTCTGCCCATCATTGCGGCAGTGTTAGCAGGATTTGGCGTTGCAGATATTTCTGAGTTTATCAAGACTGGTATGAAAACCATGATGAATACAGCAATTCTGTTCATTTTTTCTATTTCCTATTTTACGTTAATGTCTGATGCTGGACTGTTTGATCCGATCATCAACTTTTTGATCAAACGGACAGGCAAGAGTATTACGACTGTTTTGATCGCAGTTCTGTTAACCACATTTGTGGCACATTTAGATGGATCTGGTGCAACTACATTTTTGATTGTTGTTCCTGCATTTTTACCGATCTGCAAGAAAATGGGAATCCGTCCCCAGGCGTTATTGGCAGCCATGTGCGGTGGCTACGGTGTGATGAACCTGGTTCCATGGGGCGGTCCGACCATGCGTGCCGCAAGTGTGGCAAACGTAGAGGTTGGCGATTTGTACAGCTTTATGATTCCTGGCGTTGTATGTCTGGCTCTGTTTGCATTTGTGATCGTATTCGTTGTTTCCAGAATTGAGAAAAAGAATGGCGCTGGCAGTGAAGCAGTGATCGCAGCAGAGGAAGCAGCAGAACAGACAGAGAAAAAACAGGTGAAAAAAGGAATTTATTTCTTTAACATGCTCCTGACTCTGGCGATGTTAGTGTTATTATTTATGGATACTCCACTTCCACTGTACTCGATCTTCATGATTGCATTTGCCATTGCATTGATCGTGAACTACCCAAATGCAAAACAGCAGAACAAGAAGATCAAAGAGTATGGAACCAATGCCATGGTAATGACTGTGACTCTGTTTGCAGTCGGTGTATTTATGGGTGTGATCAAGGATTCTGGTATGGTTGAGGCCATGGCTAATGCTATCGTAGCAGTATTGCCGTCAGCTATTGCTCCTCATATGCACTGGTTCATGTGCCTGTTCTCTGTACCGTTATTGATGGTTCTTGGTACCGACGCATTTTACTATGCGCTTCTTCCGATTATCATCGGCGTAGTAGAGCCATTTGGCGTTACACCAGAGACTGTGGCAGCAGCGTTCTTATTAACAGCAACCCTTGGAACTCCAGTCAGCCCGTCCGTGGCAGCGGTTTATGTGGGACTTGGTTTAGCAGATGTTTCCATTGGTGAACACATTAAATATTCCCTGAGACTGGTTTGGCCGGTAAGTATTGCAGTATTAGTAATGGCGACTGTGATCGGGGTGATTAAATTCTAGATTTTATATGGAGAAGCAGGGCAGAGAGAAATTCTCTGTCTTGCTTTTTTTTGACAAAATTTGTTGAAACCATATCCAGATTATGATAAGATAATCTCAAGCAAAGTATCTGACGATCTTTTTATTCTACAATCGAGACCGGAAACACCGGTATCTGAAAATATCTTTGCGATCCAAGAAAATCAAAAGAGGGCAGGACAATGAAGCGAGAAGCGAAAAATGGCCTGCAAAAGAAAAAATCATACGAAGTACAGAAGAAGAACAATGTTTCAGATCAGAGAAAAGTTGTGTTTAATCTCAGTGACAATGAATTATACTTGTCGGTTATGAAGATCCAGGAGGCTCATGAGATTATTTTACAGATTCTGATGGGAGATCCGAAACTGCGGCTGAAAACGATCCATGTAGAAGATGTAATCCTGAATAAAAGTGGCAGAAAGTCCATCCGGCTGGATGCTTATGGAAATGATCAGGCCCAGTACTGGTTTTCAGAACAGTGTCATGATCCCCAGGGAATGGAACTGGGAGATGGAACCAGGAAATGTTTTTGCAATATGAGCAGCAAACAGGGTGATTTAGAACTGGTGAGCCTTCTGCAGTATATGAAAAATACGAGAAGAGATAATCCAGAGGTAGTGTTCTGGAGTGAGAGGCTGGAACGGCTGCATGAGATTGTGGAAGAAGTGAGAGAATCAGAAGAATGGGAGGAAATTTATATGAGTGCATATTCGGAAATTTTAGAGATTGGAAAACAGGAAGGTGAGAAAAAAGGACAGGAAAAAAAGACCAGAGAAATCATCGCCTCTCTGGCGGAGCGTAACTTTTCCCCAGGCGATATCGCCCAGATCGTAAAAGTGAGTGAAGAATATGTGCGTCAGCAGCTAAAAAAGTCACACCGTTAAAGCATATGCGGCGGCGATGAAAACACTGCCGCAAGTCTGCCAGATGAAAAGAAAGGAAAGGCAGTAACTGGATTATTCGACCGGTTCTTCTGTCAGTTCTTCCACAGCAACCGACGCTTCTGATTCCGCAGGTTCCTCCGCTTCAATCGGCGCTGGCACGGTTTCCATAATCGGATACAGTCCCTCGCTGTTATCCATGTGGAATTCCATAATATCTTCAACAGAACATTCAAGAATGGTACACAGAACGCCGATGGTATGTGTAGAGACATACTGATTATTTTTCAGGCGATTCAGTTGACCGGCGCTGAAGCCGTAGGCTTTCACAAGCCGGTACTGGCTGATATTCTTTTCTTTCATAGTTTTCCATAATGGATCATAAGTTATCATATTGTAATCCCCTTTATCCGGTATTTCCCTGTAATTGCTTCATACATTTGATATTTATTGAACAATTCCATTTAACCGTTAAAACTGCAATCTGCATATTATCCATAATTGGATATGGTCGATTGCCCGGTCACACAGGATAAACC
>CAKRWX010000368.1 GCA_934418055.1 uncultured Lachnospiraceae bacterium | reverse complement strand
CGTTTTATTGTCAGAGATGATCAGGGCGGTGTATGGCACTGTTTTCAGGTCTTCCAGGCGGCATATTGGGGGCACCACCTTATGTCGCATAATAAAACGTGGTCTGCAGTGATCAACAGGATGTTGTAATGTATTCTCCAATTCCGAGAGAACATAAGTACATTGCATATATTGTATACACTGCGGGAATGCTGAGAAGGGAGAAGACGAGAATGAGAACAGCATTAACGATCGCCGGAAGCGATTCCAGCGGAGGCGCCGGTATTCAGGCCGACATTAAGACAATGATGGCAAATGGAGTATTTGCCATGAGCGCGATCACAGCACTGACTGCGCAGAACACAACAGGAGTAGAGGCAATTTTAAATGCCACTCCAGAATTTCTTGGACAGGAATTAGACTGCATTTTTACAGATATTTACCCGGATGCAGTAAAGATCGGTATGGTATCAGATAAAGAACTGATCTGTATGATCGCAGCAAAATTAAAGCAGTACGATGCAAAGAACGTGGTAGTGGATCCGGTCATGGTAGCCACCAGCGGGGCAAGACTGATCAGTGAAGATGCCATTGAAACATTAAAGGCAGAATTATTCCCACTGGCAAAGATCTTAACGCCAAATATCCCGGAAACAGAAGAATTGACCGGTATGAAGATCACATCTGCTGCAGATATGGAAGCAGCAGCAAAGAAGATCTCTGAGACCTATCACTGTGCTGTTCTCTGCAAAGGCGGGCATAAATTAAATGATGCAAATGATCTGCTCTGGAGTGAAGGAAAAGGACGCTGGTTTGCTGGAAAGCGCATTGACAATCCAAATACACATGGAACCGGTTGTACCTTATCATCTGCCATTGCTTCCAACCTGGCAAAAGGCTTTGATCTGGAAACAAGCGTAGAGCGGGCAAAGGACTATATTTCAGGTGCCTTGGCAGCTATGCTGGACCTTGGAAAAGGCAGCGGACCTATGGATCATGGTTTTGCCATTGATAATGAATATACAAGGGAGGCAAAGTAATTATGGAAAGAAGAACCTCTCTTTTTGACAATGGCCTGATCTGGTTTGGAGCAGGCGTTTCCCTGGCAGAGATCCTCACAGGTACTTATTTTTCTACTTTAGGCTTTGGAAAGGGCTTTGCAGCCATTATCGTAGGACATGTGATCGGCTGCGTCCTTCTGTTTTTAGCAGGTGTTATCGGCGGAAAGAGCCGTTTAAGTGCCATGGAAACAGTAAAGAGCAGCTTCGGCAGCAGAGGCGGTTTGTTTTTCGCCCTGTTAAATGTATTACAGCTGGTAGGCTGGACTGCCATTATGATCTATGACGGTGCTCTGGCAGCAGGCGGCATCTTCTCATCCGGACACTGGATCTGGTGTCTGGTCATTGGTGCCCTGATCGTTGTGTGGATCATGGTTGGCATTACCAATCTTGGAAAGATCAATACAGTGGCAATGACAGCTTTGTTTTTACTGACACTGGTGCTTTGCAAGGTTATTTTCTTTGGTGGAAATACCGTTCTTTCCCAGCCAGATGACAGTCTTTCCTTTGGCGCTGCAGTAGAACTGGCAGTTGCCATGCCATTGTCATGGCTGCCGCTGATCAGTGACTATACCAGAGAGGCAGAGAAGCCTGTGGCAGCAACTGCAGTCAGCGCTGTTGTATACGGCCTGGTAAGCTGTTGGATGTATGTGATCGGTATGGGCGCATCTATCTTAACCGGTGAGTCTGACATTGCCCAGATCATGTTAAAGGCTGGATTAAGCGTGATCGCACTGATCATTGTAGTATTTTCCACTGTAACAACTACCTTTCTTGATGCTTACTCTGCAGGTATCTCCAATGAGTCTATTTTCCCGCAGTTTAAGGGACAGTATGTGGCTGTTGCAGTAACAGTTGTAGGAACCATTGGGGCAATTGTATTCCCAATGGATGATATTACAGGTTTCTTGTACCTGATCGGTTCCGTTTTCGCACCTATGATCGCTATTCAGATCGCTGACTATTTTATCTTACACAGAGACAGAAGAAGGACTGCATTTGATGCCAGAAATCTGGTGATCTGGGTCATTGGTTTTGTCCTGTACCGTATTCTGATGAATGTAGATCTGCCGGTGGGAAATACACTGCCGGATATGATCATCACCATAGTGCTGTGCGTGATCGCTGGTGCGGTGTTACACTAAATTACAGGAATAAAAGCGGCTATAAAGAAGAAAAATCCCCGTGTCTGTACGTTGTACATAGGCACGGGGATTTTTGCTGTTATATATTGGTTTAGATCTGTATCATCTGATGTGTAATACCTTCCTCTTTCAATATCTCTTCCTCCCTCTGATGGCAGGTAAATATAATACACTGCTTGTCCCAGGCTTTTGAAAGCCATTTCAGGGCAGTTTTTAAACGGTCATCATCGTAGAGAGCGAAGCTGTCATCAAAGATCAGTGGCATATTGCCTTTGTCGCCGATAACAAGCTTGGCAGCAGCCAGGCGGACGGCCAGATAGATCTGGTCCATGGTGCCGCTGCTGACCTGTTCAATAGGGACAAGGCGGGTGGGCGTGTTCATAAATATATTTAAGTCCTGGTCGATGCTCATGCTGCGGTAGATGCCGCCGGTAATGCCTTCGATCAGTTCAGAAGCAGTCTTATTTAAGTAAAGTCC
>CAKRWX010000367.1 GCA_934418055.1 uncultured Lachnospiraceae bacterium | reverse complement strand
CCAGATCACCGCATGAGGCTTTCCTTCCTCATCACATAAGGAAGCTACATAGCCCTCCGTGATCCTGCTGATCCTTGGGTACATCACATCTCCCAGCACTGCCGCTTTCTTATATTCTACCCGCATCTCCCCGATCTGGAAATGTTCCGGCAGAAATTCGCGGACAATCTCCACGTACTGCGCGTTATTCACATGATGGTTGGTGTCTAAGTGATGTTTCATCACCAGAACCGGCTCTTTTTCTTCATACTCCTCAGGAACCGTAATCCTCCGGGGCGCATACTCCATATCAAGCCTTTCTTCTCCTGTTCCATACCGTTCCACATCCTCCAAACGGATACGGGCCGGTCTCTCAGCCTCCAGATCATAGAAAAACCAGATGGAATTGGCCCTTACCAGATAATTACCGGCTTTATCCTGGATCGTAAAATTACGATAGGCGTAAATTCCCTTAAAATCGTAAGGCCACGTGCTGATAACGATCTCTTCTCCCAGGACCGGATATCGGTCAATGATGATCTGCCAGGAAGAAAGCCACCATGCGTGTCTGGTCTTTTTCAGATATTCAATACCAAGGCCAATATCTTCTGACTGAAGGGTAGAACAATCCTGAAGATAGTTGAGTATCCCGGTCACACTTAACCTTCCCTGTTCATCGGTCTCACTATATCTCACTCTGCTGTCAAACTGATACATTCCTTCTGTTCCCTTTCACTCAAAATTAGCTCTAATTATATAGCATTTTCCCGGAAATGTCCACACTGAAACCAGGGAATCTGAGGGAAATGATGTCTTTTCGCTATTGCCTGATCATCCGGATTCCCCGCTCCAGCAACAGTCTGGAAATTGTGGTAATTTCAATCAGAATGGTGTTTGAAATTGTGAAAACTCAGTTGTATATTTTATGTTTATAAAAAACATGTTTAACACATTGTCGCGGCAAACTGATAGAGGAGGATATGATTATGGAAAAACCTGAGAGAAACACTGCTGATCTTCTTGTGGAATGTCTGATAGAAGAAGGAGTCGAATATATTTTCGGCATTCCAGGTGAGGAAAATCTGGCGCTGATGAACGCCATCTACGATTCCCCCATCAAATTTATCACTGTCCGCCATGAGCAGGGAGCCGCTTTTATGGCTGACGTCTACGGCCGTCTGACCGGTAAAGCAGGTGTCTGCTTATCAACCCTGGGACCTGGCGCCACCAACCTGATCACCGGCGTTGCAGACGCTTACAGTGACGGCGCACCGCTGGTTGCCATCACCGGACAGGTAGGTACGGAACGGATGCACATCACTTCCCATCAGTTTCTGGACCTGACCAAGATGTTTGAGCCGATCACTAAACGTACCAAAATGGTGGTCCGCCCGGATACCATCGGTGAGATCGTCCGTCTGGCCTTTAAATATGCCGAGAACGAAAAACCGGGCGCTACCCACATTGACCTGCCGGTCAATATTGCTAAAATGCCGGTACCGGAAAATGAAAAACCATTAAAAAAGAAAATTGCTCCAAAAGAATATGCGGAATTAGATACCGTGCAGGACGCAGCTGGTCTGATCTTCCAGGCGAAAAATCCTGTCATCTTAGCCGGAAGCGGCGTTGTCCGCGGCCATGCAGCCCAGGCGCTGACTGAATTTGCCATGAAATTAAAGATTCCGGTCATCAACACCATGATGGCCAAGGGTGTCATCCCATTGGATAATAAATATTCCATGTGGACCGTTGGAATCCCGCAGAAAGATTATCAGAACAAAATTCTGGAGGAAGCAGATCTGGTCATCGCCGTCGGCTATGACATCGTGGAATATGCCCCGGCCAAATGGAACCCGGAAGGCAAAGTCCAGATCATCCATGTAGACATGCGCCCGGCTCACATCAACAAGCTGTACCAGCCAGAAGTAGAAGTAGTCGGTGACATTTCCGATTCCCTCTTACAGATCGGCCGCCGTACCGCACGCCATCAGGAGCCGGAAAAAGCCCTGGAGATCAAAGCCCGCATGGTTGCCGAGCACGAAAGCTACGCCGGTGATGCTTCATTCCCGATGAAACCCCAGCGGATTCTTCAGGATGTGCGGAAGGTCATGGGCAAAGATGATATCGTCATCTCCGACGTTGGCGCCCACAAAATGTGGATTGCCCGCCACTATCAGTGCTATGAGCCAAATACCTGCATCATCTCCAATGGCTTCGCCACCATGGGCATCTCCGTTCCGGGAGCCATCGGTGCCAGACTGGTCTACCCAGACAAGAAGATCTTAGCCATCTGCGGCGACGGCGGCTTCATGATGAACTGCCAGGAATTTGAGACTGCCCTGAGAGCTAAAACTCCATTTGTCACCCTGATCTTCAACGATTCCAGCTATGGACTGATCAAGTGGAAACAGATGGATCAGTACCATAAAAACTGCTATGTGGACTTCACCAACCCGGATTTCGTGAAATTTGCAGAGAGCATGGGCGCCATCGGATACCGGATCGAAAAAGCCGAGGATCTGGTTCCAACATTGGAGAAAGCCTTCCAGCAGAAAGTTCCCGTGATCATCGACTGTCCGGTGGATTACTCGGAAAACACGAAATTGACGGCGCACCTGGAAGAACTGATGAAAGAGCTGTAAAATGGTATGTAAAAAACCGCAGAACCTTGAATTCACAAAGTCCTGCGGCCTTTT
>CAKRWX010000366.1 GCA_934418055.1 uncultured Lachnospiraceae bacterium | reverse complement strand
CTCGACATCTTTGGCGCTCGTTGTTTTAAACCTGCCGGTTGCCTTGATGTGCTGCCGCAGCATCAACGTGAAATTCACGGTGTTTTCCCTGCTGCAGGTATTTTTTGCGAGCTTTTTCTTAAAAGTCTGCCACTATACTCCGCTATTTGAGGATCTGACCCTGAATGTGATCTTCGGCGGTGTGCTTTACGGACTGTCCGTTGTCCTTTCCTTAAAAGGAAACGCATCCACAGGTGGTACCGACTTTATTGCCCTCTATGTTTCCAATAAGACCGGAAAGTCCATCTGGAACTATGTGTTCATGGGAAATGTGTGTATCCTTGTAATTTTTGGACACATGTTCGGTTGGGAGTATGCAGGATATTCCATCTTGTTCCAGTTCATCTCCACAAAGATGATCTCCACCTTCCATCACCGCTATGACCGCGTGACCTTACAGATCACCACTGAGAAAGCGGAAGAGGTCATGAAGGCATATGTCAGCAAGTATCACCACGGTATCTCCTGCGTGGACGCCATCGGCGGCTACAGCCACAAAAAGATGTACCTGCTCCACACCGTAATTTCTTCCTATGAGATCAACGATATCGTCCAGCTGATTCAGGAAGTAGATGAAAACGTGATCATAAACGTATTCAAAACAGAAGACTTCTACGGCGGATTCTACAGAGAGTCCCTGGACTAACTGCAAATCAAAATATTTTCCCCAGAAGATATGTCTCATGTTTTGAGACGGTGTTTTCTGGGGATTTTTTAATGGACGGAAAATTTTGACGTTGAAACTATAAAGAAATGGTTAAAAGAAGCAATTAATAAAAAAATATATTGGAATTTGCAGGCTCTTCTGCCTGAATATAAACTGCAGGAGAGCCTGTTTTGCTGTCAGTCATCTGATAGAAGATGCTGATGGCAGCTTTGCAGGTGCATTCTACCGCCCACATCTCTTCTCCATTCCGGCCACCGCCTGGTACAGGAGCGCGGACAGGATGCAGAGGATCACGATGGACATGATCACGAGGTCCAGCTTGAAGACCTGGCTGCCGTAGATGATGAGGAACCCGAGGCCTGCCTGGGCGGAGAGAAACTCACCGATGATGACGCCGACGAGGCAGAGACCTATATTGACTTTCAGATTACTGACAATGGCCGAGATGCTGGCCGGAAGAACAATATAGCGAAGAATATCTCTGCGTGTGCCGCCAAGTGTCCGGATGAGCAGTAGTTTATCACTGTCAATATGAATAAAAGCGGTGTAAAGGTTGATGATGGTGCTGAAAACTGCCATTGTCACACCGCATACGATGATGGTCTTCATATTGTTGCCGAGCCAGACAATAAGAATCGGTGCCAGCGCTGTTTTTGGCAGGCTGTTCAGAACAACGAAGTAAGGTTCGAGAATATCAGCAGCGCTGCGGCACCACCAAAGCAGCATGGCGATCAGTGTGCCGATGATCAGTACAAGGACAAAACTGACAAGGGTTTCACCGATGGTAATGCCGATATGATAAAAAAGGCTTTTATCAGCTGCCATTTGCAGCATAACCTTAAAAATACGGGTCGGACTGCTGAAAATGAAAGCGTCGATCAGATGATATCTGGCTGCTATTTCCCAACCGGCCAAGATGAAAATCAGGATGAAAAAGCGCATGCCTGTAATGAAATATTTCTGTTTTTTCCTTTCAGCAAGAAATTCTTCCCGGGATGTGTTGGAAACCGGGTACAGAATGGTCGGATCAGACATTTAATTCACCCCATATCTCATTGAAATAATCTTTAAATTCAGGTGCCATGCGGGCTTTAAAAGGTGTGCGGTCTTCATCAAGAGTCAGGTGGATATCAAAAGTCTTTTTGACGGAAGCCGGACGGCTGGTCAAAACAATAATACGGTTACAAAAACTGATGGCCTCCGAAATATCATGGGTAACAAGAACAGCACTCATGTGCTGAGTGCGAAGAATCCGGTAAATGTCGTCGGAAACCGTAAGTCTTGTCTGATAATCGAGGGCTGAAAAGGGTTCATCCAAAAGAAGAAGACCGGGAGAAAGGGCCAATGTCCGGATGAGGGCGGCTCTCTGACGCATACCGCCGGATAATTGACCGGGTCTGGCATCTGCGAAAGGGGCAAGACCATATTCTTCCAGCATTTTATCGGCCCAGGATTCCTTTTCGGGTGTCAGTTTGTGATGAATCCGCGGGCCGAGTGTAATGTTGTCTTTGATACTTAACCAGTCAAGCAAATGATCTTTTTGAAGCATATAGCCGATTTCGGCTGAGACGGCAATTTTGCCGGAATTAGGCTGGATCAAACCTGCGATCAGGGATAAAATTGTCGATTTTCCGCATCCGCTCGGACCGATGATACCGAGAAAATGATCCGGAAAAACACGAAAACTTAAATTTTTGACAGCCGGTGTTTCACCTTCCGCTGTCTGATAGGTATAGTTGACATCGGTCAAATCTAAAAGCGGCTTCATAAAAACCTCCTTATAGCGGTATATAATAAAATATGCATAAACAGTGTCTATGTTGCAAGGGGGCGCTATTTATGCTAAAATGCATTCATATGGCATAGATGTCAGAACACGTCAGATGGCTTTTGGAATAGGCCGAGTTGTCTCGTGTTCGCAGTGATATAAAGCAAGGAGATTTTATATGGATAGAAAGCATAGATACAGCGCAGGAA
>CAKRWX010000365.1 GCA_934418055.1 uncultured Lachnospiraceae bacterium | reverse complement strand
ATATCAATATTTTCCGTGATCCCAGATGGGGAAGAGGTCATGAGACCTTTGGAGAAGATCCCTATCTGACAGCGCACATGGGAGAAAAGTTCATTGAAGGGATCCAGGGAGATGATGAGCAGTTTTTGAAGGCGGCGGCCTGTGTGAAACATATGGCAGTTCATTCCGGTCCGGAGGCCCTGCGCCACGAATTTGATGCCCAGGTGTCCGAGAAAGATCTGTGGGAGACTTATCTTCCGGCTTTTGAATACTGTGTAAAAGAAGGTCAGGTGGAAGGTGCCATGGGCGGTTACAGCAGCTTAAACGGAACGCCACTGTGTGGAAATAAACGGCTGATTACAGATATTTTAAGGGAAGACTGGGGCTTTGAAGGTTACTATGTGTCTGACTGCTGGGCCTTGAGGGATTTCCATGAGCATCATATGGTGACCAGCAGCCCGGAAGAATCAGCAGCTATGGCCATGAAAGCAGGCTGCGATGTGAACTGCGGCAGCTGTTATAACCAGCTGATGAAGGCTTATTATCAGGGAATGGTGACAGAAGAGGAGATCCATACATCGGCAGTACGGGCTTTAACTACACGGATTTTACTGGGGATGAACCAGGAAACACCGTGGGATCAGCTGGATATCCAGGATGTGGATACGCCGGATGACGCTAGTCTGAATTATCGCGCGGCAGCGGAAGGCATGGTGCTGTTAAAAAATGATGGGATTCTGCCATTGGATCAGAAAAAGATCCATTCGATCGGTGTGATCGGTCCGAATGCAGATTCCACAGTAGTACTTCAGGGCAATTACCACGGAACGGCATCTCATTTTGTGACAGTGATGGAAGGCATGAGAAAGGCATTTCCGGATACCCGTCTTTTTTATGCGTCAGGCTGCGATGTGGTCAATCCAAGAACAGAACGTCTGGCCAGAGAATATGACCGGGTTTCCGAAAGCTGTGTGGTTGCCAAGGCCAGTGATGTGGTGGTGCTGTGTGTGGGACTGGATGAACGATATGAGGGAGAAGCCCATCATATCAGTACAGGAGAATGTATTGGCGGAGATAAAGAGGATCTTCATTTCCCGGAGACACAACGGAAGCTGATCGATGCAGTTCTGGATTGTGGCACACCTGTGGTTCTGTGCTGTATGGCAGGCAGCTGCATGGATCTGAGTCCTTACGCAGACCGGGCGGCAGCTGTGATCCAGACCTGGTATCCGGGAGCGGAAGGCGGACAGGTTCTGGCAGATATTTTAGCAGGGAAAACCGCTCCGTCAGGCAAACTTCCAGTGACATTCTATGGTGGCGATTATGAAATTCCGGATTTTACAGATTATTCTCTGAAAAACAGAACTTACCGCTATGTGGAACAGGGAGTTCTCTATCCATTTGGATATGGCCTGACTTATGGAAGGGCAGAAGTGATAAGCGCAGCTTATGATTCGGAAAGTAAAAAAGTTTCTTATGAGATCGTTAACCATTCTGACCGGGCAGTGGAAGAGACGGTTCAGGTTTACAAGAAAAACCGTACTTCAAAGTGGGAAGTGCGGAATACAGTTCTGTGCGGATTTGCCAAAGTATGTCTGGCACCTGGCGAGACCAGACAGGGAGAGATCCAGTTAGGTGAGTATGCCTTTACGGTAGTGAATGACCAGGGAAAACGGGTGCAGGATGGCAGTGACTATTTATTATATGTAGGAACTCACGGGCCGGATAAGCGCAGTGAAGAACTGACAGGAACAAAGACAATTGCGTTAGATATCAAATTTTAATCATAAATTGGGAGGCATAAAAATATGAAGGTTCAGAATGGAACATGCAGTGATGTACGGGTTGCTTATATTGGAGGTGGAAGCCATGGATGGGCATGGACATTTTTTAAGGATCTTGCCAGAGAAGAGAAGATGTCCGGCATTATTGATCTTTATGACATTGACCGTCCGATGGCAGAGCAGAATGCGGAGATTGGAACAAGATTATTTAGGAGACCAGATGTAAAGGGTAACTGGAAATTTGAGGTTAGTGGTTCTTTGAAAGAACTTCTGGAGAAAAAACCAGAATTTGTGATCATTTCCATTCTGCCAGGTACGTTTGACCATATGGAATCGGATGTTCATCTGCCAGAAAAATATGGAATTTATCAGTCTGTAGGCGATACTGCAGGTCCAGGTGGATTGGTAAGGGCTTTGCGTACCATTCCAATGTTTGTGGAAATTGCAGAAGCGATTAAGGAATACTGTCCAGAAACGCTGGTGATCAACTATACCAACCCAATGACCCTTTGCGTGAAGACTTTATACCGGGTATTTCCTCAGATCAAAGCCTTTGGATGTTGTCATGAAGTGTTTGGAACCCAGAAGATCCTGCGGGATATGTATCAGCTGGCAACCGGTGAAACCGATGTAGAACGTGATGAGGTGATTGTCAATGTTCAGGGAATTAACCACTTTACCTGGTTTGACCGTGCAAGCTGCAGGGGCGTTGATTTATTCCCGATTTATCGGAAATTTATTGATGAACATTTTGAGGATGGATACCATGATCCGGACCGCAACTGGATGAACGGAACCTTTAACTGTGCTCACAGGGTAAAGATGGATCTGTTTAACAAATATGGTAATATCGCGGCAGCAGGTGACCGTCATCTGGCAGAATTTCTGCCTGGAGATGTGTACTTGAGAGATCCCGAGCAGGTACATC
>CAKRWX010000364.1 GCA_934418055.1 uncultured Lachnospiraceae bacterium | reverse complement strand
TGAACTGTAGACTTAACCAAAAAATCTGGCAGAATTTAGGAAGAATGCCTATTGCAAATTCAGGGAGAACGTGTTAAGGTATAGATACAAAGATTTGTATACAAATTTTAAAAGTTGTATACAACCGAAAAAGTCAGAAAAGGAGAATGTATCATGGATAACAAGACAAATTTTTCCCTGGAAGGTAAAGTAGCTCTGGTTACAGGTGCTTCCTATGGTATCGGATTTGCGATCGCAAAGGCTATGGCTGGTGCTGGTGCAACCATCGTATTCAACGATATCAAGCAGGAACTGGTAGACAAAGGTCTTGCTGCATATAAAGAAGAGGGCATTACTGCTCATGGTTATGTCTGCGATGTAACAGATGAGGATGCAGTAAACGCATTTGTTAAGAAAGTAGAAGAAGAAGTTGGCGTGATCGATATCTTAGTAAACAATGCTGGTATCATCAAGAGAATCCCGATGATCGAGATGGCAGCAAAAGACTTCAGACAGGTTATTGATGTTGACTTAAACGCTCCATTTATCGTATCCAAGGCAGTGATTCCAAGCATGATCAAGAAGGGTCATGGTAAGATTATCAACATCTGTTCCATGATGTCTGAGTTTGGTCGTGAGACTGTATCTGCATATGCAGCTGCAAAGGGCGGCTTAAAGATGCTGACCAGAAATATTGCATCTGAGTACGGTGAGTACAACATTCAGTGTAACGGCATTGGACCTGGTTACATTGCAACTCCTCAGACTGCTCCTCTGCGTGAGAAACAGCCAGATGGTTCCAGACATCCATTTGACCAGTTCATCGTTTCCAAGACACCAGCAGGTCGTTGGGGCGAGGCTTCCGATCTTGGCGGTCCAGCAGTATTCTTAGCTTCTGACGCTTCTGATTTCGTAAATGGACAGATTCTGTATGTTGATGGTGGTATCCAGGCTTACATCGGAAAACAGCCTTCATAATTTCGACTGTTCGTAACGGAGAAAGTCAGAATCATTATAAGTGATTGAATAAGGGCGTGTGAAAAATGATTTCTCATTTTTTCACACGCCCTTATTTTTTAGAATCATTCCCTTATGAAATCATTCCCTTTCGCATTCAGGTAAACAGGTATGATATAAATGCCTCTCTTGTCTCTTTTTTCTTTCGACGGCTGCAGAAGAAACAGGAACCATTTTTCAGATGGACAGAACCATCCTCATTCACAGAAACTACCTGTGAAAAATTGAGGAGGAGACTGCGTCCGCTCATATAAAAACGTCCGCCTTTTGGCAGCAGCGCCATTAAATCCGAAAAAGAGAGACGTGTGGTCACCTCCCCCTTTAACGTGTGGATGATTAGACGGTGGTTCTGTGTTTCTGCATATAAAAAATCATCCAGAAGGATCCTCTGGCAGGATGACTGTCCCTGTCCAAGGACAGCCGGGATCTCAATATAAGCCGGTTCGGCCAGAAAGGTGCGGATCTCATCGAGGCACCAGGCCAGAGCGTTTGCATCCACAGGCTTTAAAAGGTAGTCGAGCGGATGTACCCGGTATCCTTCAAGGGAATAATCCCGCTCATTGCTTACAAAGATAAGAGGAATCCGTGCGGCAACAGATCGAAGCTTTTCACCGGTTTCGATTCCGTTCAGACCGTTTTTGGCAAGCATAATATCCATGAATACAGCGTTGAAAAGACCAGGGCGGAAAGCCTCTAAGAATGATTCACCGCTTTCATAGCAGGTAAAATCGGTCATCTCTCCATGACTCTCGAAATTTTTTTGTATTAAAGCGATCAGATGCTTCTGATCGAAAACGCAATCTTCCACAATAGCAAGATGCATCATAAGTGCAGCACTCCTTTCATTACGATGCTTCTGAACCAATTAGGTCGAGGTTTGACCATTTGCGTCGAGGTGGTTTTCAGAAAAACACGTAATCGGTATGATATTAGTATAGAATATTATGCAAAAAATGTAAATATTGAGGAAACCTGATGTTTGTACGGAATCCGCTGTTTGCGCAACGCGTGAACAGTACCGAATCCGGGCAAAAGTGGGAGGAGAAAAGTATGAGAAAGAAATCGAAAAAAATTTTAGCAGCTGCATTGGCAGCTATATTAATATGGAATACATGCGAATGGCAGCCACAGGCATTGGCGGCCGGTTTTCTGCATCGGATTGAGGATGAAACGGGAGAAGCTGTATTAAAAGCTTCTCCGTCGAATGCTTCTCCATCGAATGCAGAAGTAAAAAATGACAGCGACGAGCCTGATACTGGCGTGTTACCAGGCAGTGGGACAACGGTGCCGCCGGAAGCAAATGAAGATGAGACAGATGCAGAGGCAGGTGCAAACGGAGCAATAACAGGAACCGGGGCAGGTGCAAACGGAGCAATAACAGGAATCGAGGCAGGAATAAACGGAGCACCAAACGGCACAACAACAGGGGAAGAGAGAGGAGCAGAGATAGAGGCGTTTCTGGAACTGGATGAGGCCATTGCAGTGCAGAAGCTCTCTTTGGGTGCTAAAGAAAGCGATATCGTTCTTCCGGATACTCTGGAGGTTCGGATGAAGCAGGAAACCTCAGAGGATACTCAAAAAGCAGAAGGCGAACAGCAGATAGATGCGGAAGCTGACACCGAAAAAGAAAACCCGGAGACGGAAGCAGATGAGGATATCAGCAGGATTTCCGGCGTGACATGGAAGCTGGATATCAATGAGAGCGACTATCCGGA
>CAKRWX010000363.1 GCA_934418055.1 uncultured Lachnospiraceae bacterium | reverse complement strand
TCTATACTCTAAAATTTTCGTTTTTTATACCATATACGGGAAACGCGAACTAAACGAGAAACGCGAACTCCGCTTACGCTACGTTTGCGTAGCGAAAAATGCCAAAGGCATTTTTCTTTACTCTACAACTGCTAAAATATCGCTCTGTTTTACGATCACGTATTTTTCTTTTTCTAACTCTACTTCTGTACCTGAGTATTTGGAATAAATAACTTTATCTCCAGCCTTTACCTGCATGGTAACTTCCTTGCCATCAACTACACCGCCAGGACCTACTGCGATCACTTCTGCCTGCTGTGGTTTTTCTTTTGCTGCGCCTGGAAGAACAATACCAGATGCTGTGGTCTCCTCTGCAACTAACTGCTTTAATACAACTTTGTCAAATAATGGAACTAACTTCATAACTAGATTCCTCCTTGATCATCATATGTTCTCTCGGAATCTTTCTGTGCTTGATTTTGTGAGAAGATTTTTTGTCAGTTGTACCCAAATTTCTGAGGCGTACGCGGTACGTACGTTGATGAAATTCGGGTACGACTGGCGGAAAATCGGCCACAAAAGCAAGCGCAGGAAAGACTTCGAGAGTACATTTATCCCTTATAGTCGTTACGATTATACTATCGCAAGCGATAAAATGCAATATTTTCTCTCTTATATCATTTTTCAACTGCCGTCAATGCAACAAATGCATCCCAGTGAAGCCGGGAGCCGGGCTCTCACTGGGACGCATTTGCTGTCACTCATCTTATTCGGCTGAAACAAAGTCTGTATTACGGATGATATACTTGTTCATTCTGACAGTTCCCCATGGTGCATATAATCCACATGTAATGACGGTAAGAATAAAGATGATCAGATACTCGCCTAAAAATCCTAATCCAGAACCGCTAAATACAAGTCTTCTGCGATTAATGACCTGATGCTTCGTATCCCACTTCTGAAGCATGACCATAACCCACGGATAGGAAATGCCACATGTGATCATAAGAAGAATACCACTCAACAGTCCATAACCCAGATACTGCAGACTTCCGCCATCAAAATAGGACTCATTTTCTCCCGCAAGAATAGGCTCATTTTCGATAAATGTATGGCTCATCTCCCATTTTCGAAGCGCTATATGAACAAAAAATCCATAGATACCACATGTAATAACCGTAAGGATTTCCCACAAAATCCAATGGCCTAATAAGGAAGCGCCGTTTCCCGTAAACGTAAGTCTCTTTCCATTAATTACTGTATGGCTGATTCTCCACTTATACGTCTTGCAGATCATCCACGGCGCAGCAATTCCACATGTAATCAGGCATACAATTGTCGTTAAAACATAATACCCAAATAATTCGATTCCAGATCCATCAAATTTGGAATTTTCAGGATCCGCGATTCCTGCTCTTTCCAGATCTTTCGTTGTAGGATACTTTGCTTTATAAGCATCATAATATTTTTTATACGTTTCAAATGCTGCTTTCGGATCAACCGGAGACTCAATCGGCTTACCTGCAATGACAATTCTAGCCAGGAACTCCAGGCCAAGAAGTACTGCGATTATGCCAAATATCCTGGAAACTGCACTCCACCCAAAAGCAATTCCCAAACAGGATATTGTAGCCATCAGCGTTCCAAAAGGAGTTACCCAGGTATTAACAAGAGACTTGTCCTTCTTATGAACAATTATATATACCAAACCTCCTGTAGCTCCTGCTGTCACGGCTATGAAAAGTGTTTTCAAGACAAACATAAACAATTTACAGATTACTCTGCCTATGGCTATCTGTCCAATAGTTGCAAATAAAATTCCTCCCAGCACACCACACACAATCGCCATAGCAAGTGGAACTAATGCCGCAGCCGGAGCAAATTTTTCAATATTCTCAAGCGTGAGGAATTCTCTCCATTTTATTTTTTCTTCAGCGCTCGTTTGATCTGCATTGCCACCCGCTCCATCCTGGCTTACTTTTGCACCACAATTGGGACAAAACTTTGCTCCATCTTCCAGTTGATTACCACAATTTGTACAGAACATTCCCATTTCCCCCTTTTAGAAAAAATTTCGGACATATCCATAAAGCAAAACTATGATAAAAAGAATTGCTAAAAAGATATATTCCCATATATAAAAGCCGTCGTTCTTCCCTAACTGCTCCCGTATTGAACGATACAGCAAATATATGCACATGACCGGCAGCACCGTGATGCTTAATGCATTGTATTTCCATGCACCTGCATAATTTCCATTCCACACTTCCGCTAATGCATGAGTCATCCCACAGCCCGGACATCGATATCCAGTCAGTTCATAAATCAGACACGGAATTCCCTTCCCAAATTTCTGGAAAAAAATCAGATACCCAAAACCAAGTATCCCCAAAATCGCCATTGGCTTTAACAAAAGAATAATCCAATGCAAGACCTCATACTTATCTTTATTTTTCATGAACTTATCGACTTTCATTTTTCCTAAAAATGAATGAATCTATATCTCACTCAAAAGCTTTTCTTTCCGTTCGATCATCTCATCGATCCGGCTGATATACTGCTCCACGTCCTTCACATTCTCTGCTCTCTCCAGACGGTTTTCTTCTGGATAGGTGATTTTCGTCGTCGTTCCAGCTCCGCAGGCCAAAATGTCGCCGCGTTCTTCCATTATCAGGCAGTTATAAAGACATGCTTTTCCAGGCTTGGCATATCCCACATTTTCAAAGTTCCCTGCCA
>CAKRWX010000362.1 GCA_934418055.1 uncultured Lachnospiraceae bacterium | reverse complement strand
TTGTTGTAAATAAAACGGGAGCAGCAGGTGCTGTAGGTATGGCAGAAGGAAAATCCGCGAAAGCAGATGGGTATACCATTACCTATGTACCAGTAGAATCAACATTTTTAAAATTTTTGGATATGTCTGATGTAACAGCCAGCGATTTTAAGCTGATTGGCCGTGTTATGACAATGCCTGCATCCATTGTTGTAAAAGCGGATTCCCAGTGGAATACACTGGACGAATTTGTTGCGTATGCGAAGGAACATCCGGCTGAGATTACAGTTGGCAATCCGGGTTCTGGTTCCAACTTTTATATGGCAGCAAAAGCGTTGGAGAATGCAGCGGATGTTACATTTACGCATGTGCCGTTTGAAGGATCTTCAGCAGCAATCACTGCACTTTTAGGAGGAAATATTACAGCAGCAAGTATTGCTCCAGGAGAAGCGGCAGCAAATATTGGTGAAAATGGTGATTTAAAGGTCCTTGCATTACTTTCTGGAGAGGCATCATCAACTTTCCCGGAAATTCCGGTGGCAAAAGATCTCGGGTATGACGTGAGCTTCCAGGGCTGGGCATCTTTTGGAGTACCGACAGGAACTCCGGACGATATTGTGGAAGTGTTGGAAAATGCATTAGCGGAAGCTGCAGATACAGATACGGTAAAGAATGTGCTGGAGACAAAAGGATTTGATTTTGCATATTTAAATGGTGCAGATATGACTGCTTTTGCGAATGAAGAACAGACAAAATACGAGGATATTATCAGCAAGTTAGGACTGAAGTAGGAGGAACCGTATGAAATGTTTAAAGGGAAATACAATTCCCGGAATATGCTGCATTGTATTTGGAGTATTGTTTCTGGTTCCAGCATTATCTATGGGATTTTTTACAAAACTGGAACATCAGCCGGGAACAGGCTTCTTTCCGATATTGATTAGTATTTGCCTTATTGCTGTTGGCATATCCCTGACTGTGTCAGGGATTGCTGCAAAAGGTTCTGTGCAGTTTTTCAGGATTACAGATGAAATTCGCCAGAATTTAAAAATTTACAGAATGTATGTATTGCTGCTTGCTGGTTTTACCGCAGTATGGAGACTGGTTAATTTTGAGTTGGGTGCGTTTCTGTTTTGCATTCTGATGAATCGGTATTTACAGCGGGACTGGAAATTTACAATTGCATTTTCCACATGTTTTATCGCGTTGATTCATGTGATTTTTGTGATTGCATTGCGGATACAGTTTGCATAAAGGAGAATAAAATATGACAATACAGCTATGGATAAGCAGTTTCCTTAATATGATTTCGAATCCGCAGGTACTCATGTATCTTTTATTTGGTGTTATGGCAGGTGCAATGATCGGTGCGCTTCCTGGATTGTCATCAACTATGGGAATTGCCATTTTAACACCGCTGACATTTTGGCTGGATGCGGATTGCGGTTTTGCGATGCTGATCGGTGTCTGGAACAGTTCGGTCTGGGCCGGCGGAATATCTGCGATTATTATTAACACGCCTGGAACCCCGGGAAGTGTGGCATCTTCTTTTGATGGATATAAGCTTTATAAAAAAGGCCAGGGAGGTCTTGCCCTTGGTGTTAACGTAATTTATTCAGCGTTAGGCGGTTTGATGAGTACTGTGGCATTGATATTTTTTGCATGGCCGCTAGCAAGGTTTGCAGTTACATTTGGACCATCTGAATATTTTGCGCTGGCATTATTTGGACTTTCCATGATGGTGTCGGTATCAGGAAATTCTGTGCTGAAAGGAATGGCAGTTGGTCTTGCTGGATTATTGCTTTCAACAGTTGGAATGGATCCAATTACCGCGTCATCCCGCTATACATTTGGCATTACTTATTTTCAGTCAGGAATTCAGTTTCTTCCTGTTATGATTGGAATGTTTGGAATTGGCGAAGTTCTTATGCAGATTTATGACTATAACCGGGAGCAGGTTGCGCGTGAGAATGAACTGAAAAAAGACAATATGGCCCTTGGGCGCGTTTTACCCAATAAAGAAGAAGTTCGCCAGCTGGCCGTTCCGACATTTTTGGCTGGAATCGCATCCATTATCATTGGAATTATTCCGGCAGCCGGTGGAGATATTGCTTCGATTATTTGCTGGGGGCAGGGAAAGAACCTTTCCAGACATGGAAAAGAGTATGGAGAAGGATCTCTGGAAGGTATGGCGGTTTCCACGATTTCAAACAATGGAGTTTTGGGTGGTGCGCTGATCACCATGCTGACTATGGGTATTCCTGGAGATTCCGTTACCGCAATTCTGATTGGTTCTCTGATGATGTATGGTATGACGCCTGGTGTGAAAATGTTTAATGAACAGCCGGGATTTATTGTAAATATCATGCTGTTGATGATTTTTGCGAATATCATTATATCAGTGTTAGGCCTTCTGACTGCGAAAGCATCTGCAAAAGTTTTGAATGTGAAAGCCCAGAGTGTTTGGGTGGCTGTAGCTGTGCTGTGTGTAGTGGGATCTTATGCATTAAACAATAGTTTTTATGATGTGTTGTTAATGTTTTGTGCAGCAATTTTGGGATTCTTATTTAAAAAGGCAGATTTTCCTCCGGGACCATTTATTCTGGGATTGCTTCTTGGAAATATGCTGGAATCTAACTTCCGCAGAGCATTAATTTTATCAGGCGGAAGTCTGAGAATCTTTTATACACGGCCGGTAACAGCAGTATTGCTGCTCATTATTATCTTGACGCTGCTGTTCCCTGTACTGAAAAGACATTTT
>CAKRWX010000361.1 GCA_934418055.1 uncultured Lachnospiraceae bacterium | reverse complement strand
GAGCAGGACCCAAAGGTAAGAGCAACAAACTTTAAAGAGGTTTGTCTTGGATATAACAAGGAAGAAGCCATGGAAGAGGCAACCAGATGTCTGAAATGTAAAAACGCCAGATGTATGAAGGGATGCCCGGTTTCCATTAATATTCCTGGATTTATCAAAGAGGTTCAGGATGGCAATTTTGAAGAGGCAGCGAAGATCATCGCCCAGTCTTCTGCACTTCCTGCAGTCTGCGGACGTGTATGTCCACAGGAGAGTCAGTGTGAGGGACAGTGTGTACGTGGCGTGAAAGGTGAGCCGATTTCCATCGGTAAGCTGGAGCGTTTCGTAGCAGACTGGTCCAGAGAGAATGATTTTGTTCCGGCAGTCAGCGAAGAGAAGAATGGCAAGAAAGTCGCAGTCATCGGTTCCGGTCCATCCGGTCTGACCTGTGCAGGTGATCTGGCAAAATTAGGCTATGATGTGACGATTTTCGAGGCACTGCATCAGCCAGGCGGCGTACTGATCTATGGTATTCCGGAGTTCCGTCTGCCGAAGGATACTGTCGTTAGACATGAAGTTGAGAATGTGAAAAAACTGGGTGTGAAGATCGAAACTGATGTCATCATCGGCAAATCCATCACCATCGACCAGTTATTAGACGAGGAAGGCTTCGATGCCGTATTTATTGGATCCGGTGCAGGACTTCCGATGTTCATGGGTATTCCAGGTGAGAACGCCAACGGCGTATTCTCCGCGAATGAGTACTTAACCAGAAGCAACCTGATGAAGGCATTCCGTGACGATTATGACACTCCGATCGCAGCAGGCAAGAAGGTTGCCGTTGTCGGCGGTGGCAACGTAGCCATGGATGCGGCAAGAACCGCACTTCGTCTTGGCGCAGAGGTACATATTGTTTACCGTCGTAGTGAGGCAGAGCTTCCGGCACGAGTGGAAGAGGTTCACCACGCAAAAGAAGAGGGTGTGATCTTCGATCTGTTGACCAATCCAACCGAGATCCTGGTTGATGACAACGGCTGGGTAAGCGGCATGAAGTGCATCCGCATGGAATTAGGCGAGCCAGACGCATCCGGCAGAAGAAGACCAGTAGCCATCCCAGGTTCCGAGTTCGTGATGGATGTAGACACGGTTATCATGTCCTTAGGTACTTCTCCAAACCCACTGATCTCAAACACCACCAAAGGTCTTGAGATCAACAAGAGAAAATGTATCGTAGCCGAAGAGACTACTGGCAGGACCAGTAAAGAGGCTGTTTACGCAGGCGGCGATGCAGTAACCGGCGCAGCAACCGTAATCCTGGCTATGGAGGCTGGTAAAGCTGGCGCGAAGGGTATTCATGAGTATTTGTCTGGAAAGACAGAAGAGTAAGAGCTTTTGAAAATGGAAGATTGATGGTTTTGAGGGGCGGAAAGCGTAGGCTTTCGCCCCTTTTTGTAACAATAGAATTAAGGTAAATCAAGTAATCATGTTGTGATTTTTATAGATGTGTATTACAATAATTATGCAAAATAGTTGAGGATATGAGGAATAATCATACATGACACCAGATAAAATTATTGATTTGCAAAATGGATTATATACTGCTTTTATTGATCAAACATATCGCTCGAATTTAGCATACCGTCCTCTGTTTGTCTATAATGATAACAAAAAAGGACAAAAAGTTTTCTCTGCAATCGAAGATGAGTTATTAAAATGTGATAAATTTGATATCAGTGTTGCGTTTATTACCAAAGGTGGTATTACTCCATTGTTGCAGACATTAAAAGAACTGGAACGTAAACATATTACAGGCCGGATTTTGACAACAGATTATTTAAATTTCAGTGATCCATCTGCACTGGACACATTAGCAGGGCTTTCCAATATTGAATTGCGAATGTACCAAACGGAAAAAGCAGGAAATGGTTTTCACACAAAGGGATATATTTTTCAAAAATATGAGGAGTATCATTTCATTATAGGTAGTTCGAATCTGACACAAGATGCGTTGACCAGAAATATGGAGTGGAACACGAAAGTGATTTCTACTAACAAGGGAGAGATGGGACAGTTAGTTTTGCATGAGTTTGACAGACTGTGGAATGATACAAGAAGCACCAGATGTTATGCGGATTTTATCACGGAATATCGCAGAGTCTATGAAGAACAGAAACTTTTCCAAAAGATGGTTGCAAAGCAGAAACAGATTGTCAGACAAGAGATAGTTCCATCTTTGGAAGCGTATACTTTACAGCCGAATTCTATGCAGAGAGCTTTTATTTATAATTTATTGGAACTGCGGAAAAGAAAAATGGATAAGGCATTGCTGATTTCCGCTACTGGTACGGGAAAAACCTATGCATCTGCGTTTGCTATGCGTGAATTGGGTTTTAAACGAGTCTTGTTTCTGGTACATCGAAATCAGATTGCCAGACAGGCGAAAGTCTCATTTGAGCGTGTTTTTGGCAGTAGGATTCGTACAGGACTGATTTCTGGAAATGCAACAGATTATCATGCAGATTTTATTTTTGCTACTGTCCAGACACTTAGCAAGCAGGAAAATCTGGAACGCTTTCCAAAAGATTATTTTGATGCATGTATTTATGATGAGGCACATCATACCAGTGCCGAAAGCTATAAGAGGGTAATGGATTATTTTACTCCGCAATTTACGCTTGGTATGACGGCGACACCAGATAAGCGGGATGATCATATTGATGGGCGCAATATTTATGAAATATTTGATCATAATATTGCTTATGAGATCCGTTTGCAG
>CAKRWX010000360.1 GCA_934418055.1 uncultured Lachnospiraceae bacterium | reverse complement strand
CTTCTGAAGGATATGAAGATGCTACATTTACAATTGTTTATACGGGTTCTGGATTTGTTTTATCCGAC
Organism: uncultured Lachnospiraceae bacterium; assembly: GCA_934418055.1. Lineage (GTDB taxonomy): Bacteria > Bacillota > Clostridia > Lachnospirales > Lachnospiraceae > UBA3402. The sequence continues at coordinate 2,704 of CAKRWX010000360.1, read as the reverse complement.
AGTGCGGCAGCAGAGAAACTCTTAGCATCTTTAGCCCAGCTTCCGGTTACGGATGTCCTGCTTCCGGCTCAGGCCACAGAACTTCCAAAATTTGATATCATCCTTCCAGAAGTAACGGAAGAAGTGACAGAGGACACAACAGACGTTACCGAAGATACAGAGGTCAAAGCAAATGAAACAGAAAAGGCTGAAAATGCGGATGAATCTTCTGAAACAGAGGAATCTGAAAGTGAAGAGGAAGAAGTAACCGAAACTCCAAAAACAGAGGAAACTGAGGAAAAGGAAACTTCCGAAGACCAGGTTGAAGAGGCAGAAGAAGTTGAAGAAGCAGAGACCGAGGCAGATGCTGAGATTTCTGTTGAAATAGAAGAAGTGACAGCAGAATAAGGAAAATCTGGTATTTTTGCAAGCAGAAGCAGGTATCCATATCGAAAGATGTGGTGCCTGCTTTTGACATATACGGACTCTATTTCGCCTTGCAAAAACAGATTTTGCCATCTATAATCATAAGAAGAAATTTAATCGATCAAATCCCATAAATCGGAGGAATATATATGGAAATCACATCAGCAGTTGATCTTGTTGTATTTGCAGGCCAGTCCAACATGGCGGGACGGGGAGACGCGGAGAATGCGCCGGAATGTCTGCCGGGAGCCGGATATGAATATAAAGCGGTCAGTGCCCCGGAAGACTTAATTCCGATCCAGGAGCCATTTGGTCTCCAGGAAGACCGGGAAAATGGACTTTCAGACCGGACAGAAGATGGAGGAACGAAACGTTCTGGAAGTATGGTGACGGCTCTGGTCAATGAGTATTACCGTCAGACAGGCCGCGTGATTGTTGGAGTGTCAGCTTCCAAGGGCGGAACTTCTACAGAGCAGTGGAAGAAATCTTATATTTCCGATGCAGTCAGCCGCCTGGAGAGTGCCAGATCCTATCTTTCCGACCATCAGATCGCGGTGCGGGACATCTATGTAGTGTGGTGTCAGGGAGAAACCGATGGAGATCATCAGGTGACGAAGGAGATTTATAAGAAAAACACCCAGGAATTGATGGAACAATTCAAAAAAGCTGGCGCTTCCCATGTTTTCCTCGTTCAGATCGGGCATTTCAACTATCTGCTTCATGGTGAAAAAGGAAAAGCATGGGATAAACGATATGAAGTCATCCGTCAGGCCCAGGAAGAGCTGTGCCGGGAAAATGGCTTCTTCACGTTAGCCGCCAGCTTTGAACCATATTTAACTTTGATGCGGGATTCCTACCATTATTTCCAGCGGGCCTATGATGAAGTTGGAACTGCCTGTGGAAAGATTATGGCAGAATATAAGGCTTGATTTTGTTTGCAGATCCAGTTTTCCTGCGGTCGGTCAGGCAAGTGAGTAGATCGAAGAAACCGTTATATTATTTTGCTAATAATTCATCAGCCAGTGCTTCCATAGAAGCCACATCCGCATCTTTCATGGTAGATTTGATGGAAACGGTTTTTTCACAGATATCCAGGTTCTTCATGGTATCCAGGATTGCTTTCATGGATTTTGCGGCACATGGAGCCCAGGAACCATTTTCAATCAGGGCAACAGCACGTTTCTGGAATGCTTTGTGGGACAGACGGTTTAAGAAATCTTCCATTGGAGGGAATACGCCTGCGTCGTAAGAAGCAGCAGCCAGCACCAGTTTGCTGTAGCGGAATGCATTGGAAACAGCCTCTGCCATGTCATCGCGGGTTAAGTCGGTAAATACAACATCAGCACCTTTGGATTTTAAGATCTCCACCATTTTTTCTGCAGCAGCCCTGGTGTTGCCGTGGATGGAAGCGCAGGCAACCAGCACGCCGTCTTCTTCAGGAGTATAGCTGCTCCAGGTCATGTATTTGTCAATGTAAAAACCAAGATTTTCTTTCAAAACAGGACCATGAAGCGGGCAGATGGTCTGAATGTCCAGTGTAGCAGCTTTCTTTAAAAGAGTCTGCACCGGAGCACCATATTTACCAACGATGTTGATATAATATCTTCTTGCTTCGTCGGTCCATTCATCGTCATAGCAGAGAGCACCGAATTTACCAAAACCGTCTGCGGAGAACAGCACTTTCTCGGTCTCCTCGTATTCGACCATAACCTCTGGCCAATGGACCATAGGAGCCATGAAGAATTTCAGTTTGTGGGAGCCAAGTTCCAGTTCATTTCCTTCAGCTACCGTGATGCAGCGGTCATTTAAATTGGCGATATCGAAAAATTGAGGAAGCATTGCTTTTGCCTTGGCGCTTAACACCAGCTTCATCTCAGGAAAATGATCTGCCAGACGCTTAATATTCGCTGCGTGATCTGGCTCTAAGTGGGAGATCACCAGATAATCTGGAGTACGTCCAGCCAAAACTGTCTCCAGATTTGCCATCCATTCATCACCCTTTCTGGCATCAATGGTATCCATAACCGCGATCTTCTCGTCCAGGATTACATAGGAATTATAGGAAACGCCGTGAGGAATCTGATACTGGCTCTCAAACAGATCCAGAGTCGTATCATCCGCACCGATATACTTAATAGAATCAGAAATCACAACATTGCTCATGGAATAATCCTCCTTGAATGGTAAAATATAGGAATAGTTACTATTTTCTTTTAAATTTTATTATAGCACGAAAATAGTTCAGTGTAAATAAGAAACTGCAAACGGCAAAAACCATCGACACATCATGGGAAAAGCG
>CAKRWX010000359.1 GCA_934418055.1 uncultured Lachnospiraceae bacterium | reverse complement strand
GCCCACGGCGTGTCCGTAGACCTGGCTACTCCATCCGGTGCTCGTCCCCACTGGCTGGCAGACGCTTATCCGGAAGTTCTTCGGATGGATGAAAACCGCAGACGGGCCCTCTTTGGCGAACGCCATAACCACTGCTACACCTCTCCCGCTTACCGCCAAAAGGTCTATCAGATCAACCGGAAGCTGGCAGAAACCTTCGGCGATCATCCAGGTGTGATTCTGTGGCATCTTTCCAATGAATATGGCGGGGAATGTCACTGTCCTCTGTGTCAGGAGCAGTTCCGCAAATGGTTAAAAGACCGTTATCACACCATTGATCACTTAAACAAATGCTGGAATACTGCTTTCTGGAGCCATATCTACCAGAGTTTTGACCAGGTAGAAAGTCCTTCTCCTATGGGAGAATATGAAATGCACGGATTAAAGCTGGACTGGAAACGGTTCGTCACCTACCAGACCCGCGATTTTATGCGCTGGGAAATCCAGTCACTGCGGGATGGCGGCACCTTAAAGCCAGTCACTACGAATTTCATGTATGACTACCAGGGCCTCGACTATGGCAAATTCGCCGATGACCTGGATGTGATCAGCTGGGATAATTATCCCACCTGGCATAAGGAAAAGGAGATTGAAACTGCCTGGGACGGCGGTCTCCAGCATGACCGGATGCGATCCATCAAAGGAAAACCATTCTTACTGATGGAATCCTCTCCTTCTGCCACCAACTGGCAGCCAGTCAGCAAGTTACGAAAACCTGGTATGTTAAAGCTGGCTTCCCTCCAGGCAGTGGCCCATGGCAGCGACAGCGTTCTTTATTTCCAGATCCGTCAAAGCCGAGGCGCATCGGAGAAATTCCATGGGGCAGTTATCGACCATTACGGCGGCGATGACACCCGCGTCTTCCGGGAAGTCTGTGATCTGGGACAAACCTTGAAACAGATCCAGGAAATTGCCGGTTCCAATACTCCAAAACAGGCGGCCTTTCTCTGTGATACGGAAAGCCGCTGGGCCATGGAAGACGCCATGGGGCCAAGAAACCAGGGACTTCCATATAAAGAGACCGTACAGGGCTTTTACAGCGGCCTCCGCCAGATGGGCGTCAATGTAGATATTCTGGATGAAAGCCAGTCTCTGGACGGATATCGCCTGGTCATCGCTCCTATGCTTTATATGTTCCAGGAAGGCATTCAGGAGAAATTAAGAACTTTCACGGCTAACGGCGGCGTCCTGGTGATGACCTTCTGGTCTGGAATCGCCGATGAACACGATCTGTGTTTCCTGGGCGGAACTCCTGGCAGGCTGACAGACGTCCTGGGATTGCGGTTTATGGAAATTGACGGACTGTATGATTGGGAGAGCAATACACTGGTTCCTGTCACCGCGACATCCACTTCTCTAAGTGGCATCGGATCACCTAGCCAGCAGGCAACAGCTTACACTTGTCACAGTCTCTGCGAGCTGGTCTATCCAACCACTGCCAAGATCCTTATGACTTATGGCTCTGACTTCTACAAAGGGTATCCGGCACTGACCTGTAACACTTACGAAAATGGCAAAGCTTACTATCTCTGCGCTGCTGCGGAACATGCCTTTTACCAGGATTTCTTAAAATTCCTGGTGGCAGAATTATTCCCGGAGCGCCCGGTGATGGAGATTCCTTACGGCGTGGAAGTCACGACAAGGCAGAATGAGACTCGGGAGTATCTGTTCTTACAAAACTTCACACGGGAAACCACTTCCGTTTCGGTATCCTGGAGCGATTATGTGTGCCTGACTGGGAACTTTGACGGCACGCTGGCACCTTATGAGACTGTGGTACTGGCGCGAAATCGCCAGTAAATAAAGACAAAATGAGCGTACAAAACCTCCTCATGTGGAATTTCCCACGGATTCTTTTGTACGCTCATTTCAATTACTGTAAATACTTCTTCACATACTGTCCCGTATAAGACTGCGGACACGCTGCGATCTCCTCCGGAGTACCTTTGGCGATCACTGTGCCGCCCTTATCGCCGCCCTCCGGTCCAATATCCAGGATATAATCGGCGGTCTTGATCACATCCAGGTTATGCTCGATGACAACCACTGTGTTGCCGCCCTCAGACAGCTTTCTCAAAATCTCCACCAGCTTATGGACATCTGCGAAATGAAGTCCCGTAGTCGGCTCATCCAGGATGTAGATCGTCTTGCCTGTGCCGCGGCGACTTAATTCCGTTGCAAGCTTGATTCGCTGTGCTTCACCACCGGATAACTCCGTAGATGGCTGACCTAAACGAATGTAGGAAAGACCCACATCATTCAGTGTTGCAATCTTCCGGTAGATAGACGGCACATTCTCGAAAAACTTCATGGCCTCTTCTACAGTCATATTTAACACATCATAGATACTCTTACCCTTATACTTCACTTCCAGGGTTTCCCGGTTATAACGCTTTCCGCCACAGACCTCACATGGCACATACACGTCTGGAAGGAAATGCATCTCAATCTTAATGATACCGTCACCAGAACATGCCTCACAACGGCCGCCCTTCACATTAAAGCTGAATCTTCCTTTCTTATAGCCTCTCTCCTTGGCATCTACGGTAGACGCAAACAGGTCACGGATCATGTCAAACACACCGGTGTAAGTGGCCGGATTGGAACGTGGTGTCCGTCCGATCGGGGACTGGTCGATGTTGATGACCTTATCCAGCTGCTCCACTCCCTCGATGCACTTATGTTTGCCTGGAATGGTTCTGGCCCGGTTTAACTTCTTCGCCAGAGCTTTATATAAGATCTCATTGACCAGAGAACTCTTACCAGAAC
>CAKRWX010000358.1 GCA_934418055.1 uncultured Lachnospiraceae bacterium | reverse complement strand
CATCAATATCGTGGATGCCACCAATATCGAGCGTAACCTGTATCTGACCATGCAGCTGATGGAGCTGGATATCCCCATGGTTCTGGCGTTAAATATGATGGATGAGGTCCGGGACAACGGCGGTTCAATTTATGTAAACCAGATGGAAGAGCTGCTTGGAATTCCTGTCATTCCCATTTCTGCCGCGAAAAATGAGGGAATTGAGGAACTGATTGATCACGCGCTCCATGTAGCAAAGTATCAGGAACAGCCGGGGCGTCAGGATTTCTGTGATGCCAATGATCACGGAGGCGCGGTACACCGCTGCCTTCACGGAATCATGCACTTGATCGAGGATCATGCCCAGAAAGCGGGAATTCCCGTGCGTTTTGCGGCGGCGAAGCTGGCAGAAGGGGATAGGAAGCTGGAGAGCCAGCTGAATCTGGATCAGAATGAGAAAGAAATGCTGGAACACATTATCTGTCAGATGGAGAAAGAGCGTGGTTTGGACCGGGCGGCGGCCATTGCAGATATGCGATTTTCCTTCATTGAAAAGATCTGTGATGAGACGGTGGTAAAGCCAAGGGAGAGCCGGGAACACGCAAGAAGCGTGAAAATTGATCGTTTTCTGACTGGAAAACACACGGCAATTCCGGCATTTATCGGGATCATGGGGCTGGTGTTCTGGCTGACCTTCGGTGTGATCGGCGCAGCCCTTTCCAACGCCCTGGATTTCCTGATCGGTGGGGTGACTTCGGCGGCGGATCTGGCTTTGACTGCTGGAAATGTGAACCCGGTGCTTCATTCCCTGGTGATTGACGGTATTTTCAATGGTGTGGGAAGCGTTTTGAGTTTCCTTCCAGTCATTGTGACCCTGTTCTTCTTCCTGTCCATGCTGGAGGACAGTGGTTATATGGCCAGAGTGGCATTTGTTATGGATAAACTGCTCCGTAAGATCGGCCTTTCCGGGCGAAGCATCGTGCCTATGCTGGTGGGATTTGGCTGTACCGTTCCTGGCGTTATGGCAAGCCGTACCCTTTCTTCCGAGCGTGACCGGAAAATGACGATTTTGCTGACACCATTTATGAGTTGTTCCGCGAAAATCTCGATTTATGCCTTTTTCGCGGCAGCGTTTTTCCCAAAATACAGTGCGGCGGTGATGGTGATTCTGTATTTTACCGGCATTCTCATGGCAGTTCTCATGGCAATGCTGATGAAACAACTGGTATTTAAGGGGGAGGCGGTTCCATTTGTCATGGAACTTCCCAATTACCGGCTTCCAGGTGCCAAGAATGTAGGACAGTTATTGTGGGAAAAGGCAAAAGATTTCTTACAGAGAGCATTTACGGTGATTTTTGTGGCTACCATGGTGATCTGGTTTTTCCAGACCTTTGATCTGCGGCTGAATGTGGTGACGGATTCCAAAGACAGTATTCTGGCGGCTGCAGCAAGCTGGATTGCTCCGATTTTCAAGCCTCTTGGCTTCGGTGACTGGAAGATCTCGACAGCGCTGATCACAGGATTTATGGCGAAGGAGAGCGTTGTTTCCACGTTGTCCGTGCTGTTTGGTTCTACAGAAGGGCTGCTGGCGGTTATGACTCCGTTGGCTGCAGCCAGTCTGTTGGTATTTTGTTTACTGTATACACCATGTGTTGCAGCAGTTTCTGCCGTAAAGCGGGAGCTTGGTGGACGGTGGGCAATCCTGGTGGTGATCAGTCAGTGTGTGATCGCGTGGATTGCGGCGTTTGTGGTTTATCTGGTGGGAAGTCTTTTGGGATTTTAAGGTGAAAATGTAAAAAGGTCAGCACAGAATGAGAAGTGCTGACCTTTTTGAATACTTGACGAAACGATTATGAAAGCAGATACACATCGGCGCTCTGGGTGCCGTACACTCTTGTCTCACCATGGGTATCAAAGAAGATATCAATATGGTTGCCGCGAACAGCGCCGCCTTTGTCTTCAGCTGTGTAAACCACTCCATTGATCAGAAGCTTGCTGCCATAAGGAATCACCCGTGGATCTACAGCAACGGTGTGGTTGGAGGAAGCGACGGTTCCGGTGGAAGTGTGGCGTCCCCAGCCTTCCGAGCAGGCCCGGCATGGACAATAGGCTGTGGTTTTAAAGGAGCCAAGGTAGGTGGCCTGTCCAGCGGAGGTGAGACTGGAAATGGAGGAAGGTACCTGGCTGTAGGAACCAGACAGGTAGTAAAGGGCCCCGGACAATGTGGTTCCGCCTGTAGTTACCTGGATCTGGTATTCCACGTCTTCCAGGGAAGACCAGTCAACGGTGATGGCAAAGCTGTGATTGCCATTGCCTTTCCCGTTGGTTTCTAAGTCCTGACGGTACTGGTCAGCAGTGACGGTGTTGGTGAATACAACGGACTGGTCGGAGACTTTCACAACGGACAAGGTCACATCCACCGGAGAATCCGGGGCAGATGCATCCCATGCCCAGCCAGTGATGGTATTGCCAGAACCGCCGTCAACTTTGCCCTCATAAGAAGCGGCAAAGGCAGATCCGCACCAGAAGATCATGGTGAGGCAAAGGATTATAAAAAATGTAAAATTTCGTTTCAAATTCATAGATAAAACTTCCTTTCTAGTTCCAGAATGATTTCTCATAAAAACGCAACAATAAGTAATGAATAATAAATAAATGTAACATATTTGTAACAAATAAGAACCATAAGTCCATATTTTACACATTTTCCAGGATTTGTCAAGTGTTGAGGGGTGTTCCATATGTTTGAAACGGTGGTTTCTTAACAAAAAAAGAAGGCTGCCGGTGCGTTTCACCGTCAATCCTTCTCATTTGTTGGTAAGTTTCTAAT
>CAKRWX010000357.1 GCA_934418055.1 uncultured Lachnospiraceae bacterium | reverse complement strand
GAGCCAGGCGCTGGCAGCCATGGCGGATAAGTATCCGTGGGCGGCAACCATCAGCTACCATTCCATGGGCAATATCATCTACTGGGATACCAATACCAGCAAAGTGAAGGATGCGTCCAAGGCATTGGCGGACAGCCTGGGAACTGTGACTGGTTATAAATTGGATGGAAGTGACGGTAAAGGTGGTTATAAAGACTGGATGCAGTCCAAGGACAATCCAGTGGCTGGCGTGACCATTGAGGTGGGAAGTGTGGCATGTCCCTTGCCGCTCAGTGAATTTGACAAGGTATGGAAGCAGAACAAGGCCGTCTGGGTGCAGGCGATGAAATTCGTGGCGTCAAGATAATGGCGGAATCTGGTGGCACAATTTACCAGCGCACAGGCGAAAACGGGTTGTAATTTGTCAGAACAAGCGGTATAATATTCTACAGTATGTAAAAATCCGGGTCTTAGGCCCGCAGAAACAATATAGGAGTGTTTTGAATTATGACAAAGATAAGAACCAGATACGCACCAAGCCCGACAGGAAGAATGCACGTAGGCAACTTAAGAACTGCATTATACGCATACCTGATCGCAAAGCATGAGGGTGGAGATTTCCTCCTTCGTATTGAAGATACAGACCAGGAGCGTTTTGTAGAGGGCGCAACTGAGATCATTTACCGGACACTGGAAGAGACTGGTCTGGTACATGATGAGGGCCCGGATAAAGACGGCGGTGTTGGCCCATATGTACAGAGCGAGCGCCAGAAAGCAGGCATTTATCTGGAGTATGCCAAGAAGCTGATCGACAAAGGTGAGGCTTATTACTGCTTCTGTGACCAGGAGCGTCTGAATTCCTTAAAGCATGTGGTAAATGGCGAGGAGATCATGACTTATGATAAGCATTGTCTGCATCTTTCTAAGGAAGAGATTGAGGCGAATTTAGCAGCAGGCAAGCCATATGTCATTCGTCAGAATAACCCGACAGAGGGAACCACAACCTTTCATGACGAGATCTACGGAGATATTACCGTTGACAACTCCGAATTAGACGATATGGTTCTGATCAAATCCGATGGCTATCCAACCTACAACTTTGCAAACGTAGTCGATGACCATCTGATGGGCATCACCCATGTGGTAAGAGGTAATGAGTACCTGTCTTCTTCTCCAAAATACAACCGTCTGTATGACGCATTTGGCTGGGAAGTTCCGGTTTATGTACATTGCCCACTGATCACGAATGAGGAACATAAGAAGTTAAGCAAGAGAAGCGGACATGCTTCCTACGAGGATCTGATCGAGCAGGGCTTTGTTTCTGAAGCAGTGGTAAACTATGTGGCTTTACTGGGCTGGTCTCCAGAGGATAATCAGGAGATCTTCTCCTTAGAGGAGTTGGTGAAGGCATTTGATTATCACAACATCAGCAAGTCCCCGGCTGTGTTTGATGTGGTGAAATTAAAATGGATGAACGGCGAGTATCTGAAAGCTATGGATATGGATAAATTCTATGAGATGGCTGAGCCGTACATCAAGAAAGTGATCACCAAAGATATGGATCTGAAGAAGATCGCAGCTATGGTGAAGACCAGAATTGAGATCTTCCCAGACATTGCAGATCACATTGATTTCTTTGAGGCACTTCCAGAGTACGATGTGGAGATGTTCTGCCACAAGAAAATGAAGAGTACCAAAGAGACTTCCTTAGAGATTTTAAAAGAGGTTCTTCCGATCCTGGAAGCACAGGAGGACTACTCCAATGACGCTCTTTACGCAGCATTATCTGCTTATGTAGCGGAGAAAGGTGTAAAAACTGGTCTGGTAATGTGGCCGATCCGTACTGCAGTTTCTGGTAAGCAGATGACACCAGCTGGCGCAACCGAGATCATGGAGGTTCTGGGTAAGGAAGAGTCCCTGGCACGTATCCGTAAGGGAATTGAGAAGTTAAGTAACGAATAAGGTCTGCGCATTCGCTGCGCTGACCGTAAGAACACATAGGCGGGCAGGAATATATTATATGGCATTTCATCCGTCCCAGCTGGAGGCAATCCAGCACAAAGATGGCCCGATGCTTGTGCTGGCTGGTCCGGGTTCTGGCAAGACCACAGTGATCACACACCGGGTGAAATATTTGATCGAGCACCACCAGGTTGACCCTTCGGCCATCCTGGTGGTAACTTTTACAAAAGCAGCAGCCAGAGAGATGCAGGAACGTTTTGAAAAACTGATGGATGGCCAGGGAGGCCGTGTCAGCTTCGGAACGTTCCATTCTGTATTTTTTACTATTTTAAAATACGCCTACCGGTTTCAGGCGTCCAATATCGTCCGTGATGAACAGAAAAATCAGTTTATCCGGGAAATGATGGATCAGTATGAGCTGGATATCGAGGATGAACATGAGTTCACCTCTGGCGTTCTCAGCGAGATTAGTTTCGTGAAGAGCGAGATGCTGGATCTAAATCATTATTATTCCCAGAACTGCTCGGAGGCGGTATTTAAAAAGCTGTATAAGGGTTATGAGGAACGCCTGCGCCGGGGAAATCGTGAAAATCCGGACGCCCTCGCCTGAACGCATGGAGCCGGAATGCCCCCATGCGGGGAAGTGCGGCGGCTGTGCCTACCGGCACCTGACGTATCCGGAGGAACTGCGGGCCAAGCGTCAGCGGGTGCAGGACGCCCTGACCCGCATCGGCGGGCTGGATTTGCAGGTGGAGGAGATCCTGGGGGCCAAAAATCCGGAGCACTACCGCAACAAAAGCCAGTACCCCGTGGGGGCCGACGGCTCCATCGGCTTTTTTCAGGCCCGGACCCACAAGGTGGTGCCCATTCACC
>CAKRWX010000356.1 GCA_934418055.1 uncultured Lachnospiraceae bacterium | reverse complement strand
CAGAAGAGGCGGCAGCTTCCAGTGCTGATGGAATAAACGGCACTGAAAAGGATGGACAGGAACACGGTACCGTGACGGATGGTGTGCAGCCATCCGGTTCTGATAAAGCGGCTTCCGGATCAGAAACAGAGAATAAAAACATTTCTGGAGGAGTGTCTCTTAAGCTTGTGGTTTCTCTGCTTCTTGCTGCTGTTATCGGGGCAGCCGCGGGTGCAGCTGTTTATTTCCTGCAGAAGAAGAAAAAGCAGGAAGCGGCAGCGGCAGCAGCCAGAAGAGAACGCCGTTTAAGACGTCTCCAGGAAATCGGCTGCAGCCAGGAAGAGTTTGAGAAGTTGTTAAATGAGCGGAAACAGGCCAGTGTAAGACGCGGAAAACGTCGGTAATTGGAACAAATCAAAGAAAAAAATTGTTTTTTGAAAAAAACACTGGACGAATTGAGACTTTTGTGAGAAAATATTATCAAGTATGATGTGATAAAATTAACAAAGTACTTCACAATTATTACTTAATTTGAAAGGAGTTTTATCATGATTTATTCACATGAAGTAGAAACAATGTGCCCAGTAGCACAGGGTGTACATCATGGTGCTGCACCGATTCCGGAAGAAGCAAAGTGGGTGCAGGCTAAAGAAGTAAAAGACATTTCCGGCTTTACTCATGGTGTAGGCTGGTGTGCTCCACAGCAGGGTGCATGCAAACTTTCTTTAAACGTAAAAGAGGGTATTATTCAGGAGGCTCTGGTTGAGACCATCGGCTGCTCCGGTATGACCCATTCCGCAGCTATGGCAGCAGAGATTCTTCCAGGTTTAACTGTTATGGAAGCTTTAAATACAGACCTTGTTTGTGATGCGATCAACACCGCTATGAGAGAACTGTTCTTACAGATCGTTTACGGCAGAAGCCAGAGTGCTTTCTCCGAGGATGGTCTGGCAATCGGCGCTGGTCTGGAGGATCTTGGTAAAGGCCTTCGTTCTCAGGTTGGTACCATGTACGGAACCTTAAAGAAAGGTCCTCGTTACTTAGAGATGGCAGAAGGATATGTAACCGGTATTGCACTGGATGCAGATAACGAGATCATTGGTTATCAGTTCGTATCCCTGGGCAAGATGACTGACTTCATCAAGAAGGGTGATGATCCTAACACTGCATGGGAAAAAGCAAAAGGTCAGTATGGCCGTGTAGCAGATGCAGTTAAGATTATCGACCCACGTCAGGAATAAGGAGGATTACATATCATGGCATTATTCGAATCATATGAGAGACGTATTGATCAGATCAATAAAGTTCTGAACAGCTATGGCATCGCTTCCATCGAAGAGGCTGAGAAAATCACCAAAGATGCCGGACTGGATGTATACAATCAGATCAAAGGCATTCAGCCAATCTGTTTTGAGAACGCTTGCTGGGCTTACATCGTAGGCGCTGCAATCGCAATCAAGAAAAACTGCAGAAAGGCTTCCGAGGCTGCTGCAGCCATCGGTGAAGGCCTTCAGGCATTCTGTATCCCAGGTTCCGTTGCTGATACCCGTAAAGTAGGTTTAGGACATGGTAACCTTGGTAAGATGCTTCTGGAAGAGGAGACCGAGTGCTTCTGCTTCTTAGCAGGCCATGAGTCCTTCGCAGCAGCAGAGGGTGCAATCGGTATCGCTGAGAAAGCAAACAAAGTTCGTCAGAAACCTCTGCGTGTTATCCTGAACGGTCTTGGTAAAGATGCAGCTCAGATCATTTCCCGTATCAACGGATTTACTTTCGTAGAGACTGAGTACAACCCATATACCAACGAAGTAAAAGAAGTTTCCCGCAAGTCTTACTCTGAGGGTCTTCGTGCAAAGGTTAACTGCTACGGCGCTAACAGCGTTCCAGAGGGTGTAGCGATCATGTGGAAAGAGAACGTAGACGTTTCCATCACTGGTAACTCTACCAACCCAACCCGTTTCCAGCATCCAGTAGCAGGTACTTATAAGAAAGAGCGTCTGGAAGCTGGCAAGAAGTACTTCTCCGTAGCATCCGGTGGTGGTACAGGACGTACTCTGCATCCAGATAACATGGCAGCAGGTCCTGCTTCCTACGGTATGACTGATACTTTAGGACGTATGCACTCTGACGCACAGTTCGCAGGTTCTTCCTCCGTACCAGCTCACGTAGAGATGATGGGTCTGATCGGCGCAGGCAACAACCCAATGGTTGGTATGACCGTATCCGTAGCTGTAGCCATCGAGATGGCAGCAAAAGAGGGTAAATTCTAATTTATCTTTTCAATATAAGTAATTTGTGATCAAACGAAAAACCGTATAGATAAAGGCTTTAGGGGCTTTCCTGAAACAGGGAGAGCCCTTTTTTATCTCAGTCGAGAAGACCCCGACCTCTTGTGGGTGATGAGTAATAACAAATTAGTCTCACGGACGTTCAACTTGAATTTAAAGCTATGACGGAAAAGCAAAATAAGAAATCAGATTGACGAATTTCTCATTCAATAGTATACTATCTTCGTAAATGTGTGTAAATTTTCATATTTATCACAAAGATCAGGAGGAGAAATTCATGAAGAAAAGAACATTAAGCGTGTTATTAGCAGCTTCCATGGCAGCTTCTATGCTGGCTGGATGTGGTTCCTCTAACGGAACAGCTGAGACTACCAAAGCAGCAGAGACAACTGCAGCAGGTGATGCGGCAGAGACAACTGCAGCTGAGGCAGGCGCTGAGAACAAGGAAGTTTCCGGCGACCAGATGATCGCAATGATCACAGACTCCGGAGACATCACAGATGAGTCTTTCAACCAGATCACATGGGAGACCTGCGTTGCTTATGGTAAAG
>CAKRWX010000355.1 GCA_934418055.1 uncultured Lachnospiraceae bacterium | reverse complement strand
ACATCATCGGCGGAGTTGTGGCAGGTGCAGTAAAATCATAAAAGCAGCAGCCTACAGAAAGGACAGAATTTATGGCTACGATTAAAGATGTTGCCAGTAAGGCAGGAGTATCGATCACAACCGTGTCCAGAGTCATGAACGACAGAGGACCTTTAAGTGAGGCGACGAAAAAGGCAGTTCATGATGCGATGGAGGAATTGGGATATTTTCCAAATGATGTAGCCCGCGCACTTGGGAAAAACAGTCTGAATATCATGGGCCTGATCGTACCGACGATTAAGCATCCTTTTTTTGGCGAACTGGTGCATGCGTGTGAGGATGAAACCTATCGCCGTGGTTATAAATTGATGGTAGTTGCTTCTGATTATAATGAAGAAAAAGAAAAACACTGCATGGATATTTTAAGAAGAAATATGGTGGATGGAATCTTTTATGCGTCACATTTTCTGAGCAGAGAATTTTTGGAGGAGCTCCGGGTTCCGGCAGTGACGCTGAATAACGAGTTTTCCGGTCTTCCGGTGATCCATTCGGATGATGTCCAGGGCGGTTACATGGCAGCCCGCCATCTGATCGGAAAAGGCTGTAAACGTATGGTCCACATCAGTGGACAGCAGGATCTGCATCTGTCGGCGGATGTAAGAATGACCTCATTTATGAAAGAATGTGAACGGCAGGGCGTGGCCTGTAAGGTATATTCCGCCAGTGAGCAGATGCTGTGGGATATGGAATATATGCCGTTGATCAACCGGATTTTTATGGAAAATCCGGATATGGATGGGATTTTTGCAAGCTCAGATATCATTGCAGCCCAGTGTATCCAGATGGCGGGAACCTTGGGATACCGGATTCCGGAGGATATCAAAATTGTTGGATATGATGATATTTGTCTCAGCCGTCTTTTATATCCGCCGCTGACAACGGTTCATCAGGATATAAAAGGTCTGGCAAAGACGGCGATGGATACGGTTGAGAAACTGATCGAAGGGAAACAGGTGCCGGAAAGCCAGATGGTTTCTGTGTCTTTTGTAGAAAGGAAAACAACATGAATTTTAAGAAAGTAAGTAATCAGATCATGCTGATCACTTATGCAGACAGCATGGGAAAGAATTTAAAGGAACTGGAAGAGATTTTAACAACACAGGTAAAAGGAGCCATTGGCGGACTGCATATCTTACCGTTTTTTCCATCTTCTGCAGACCGTGGATTTGCGCCGATGACTTACCGGGAGGTAGATCCGGCCTTCGGTGACTGGGAAGATATTGAACGTCTGGCGTCGAAGTATTATCTGATGTATGACTATATGATCAATCATGTATCTGCCCACAGTCCGGAATATCTGGATTATCTGGAGAAAAAGGATGGGTCAGAATACCGGGATTTCTTTATCCGTTTTCAGGATTTCTGGGAAAATGGATGTCCGACACAGGAACAGCTGGAAAAGATCTATAAGAGAAAGACCGGTGGTCCGTCTGTGAAGGCAGAGTTTGCAGATGGAAGCAGTGAACTGATCTGGAGTACCTTCAGTTCAGAGCAGATCGATCTGGACTGCAGCCAGCCAAAGGTAAAAGAATTTATCCGTAAAAATCTGGAATTCCTGGCAAAACATGGTGCGGCTTTGATCCGGCTGGATGCATTCGGCTATGCGACCAAGAAGCCTGGAACCAGTTGCTTTTTCCTGGAACCAGAGGTCTGGGATCTGTTAAAAGAAACTCAGGATATGATGGCACCGTATGGGATCAAAGCGCTTCCGGAGATCCATGAGACATATTTTACCCAGTTAAAGCTGGATGCCAGAGGATATGATGTGTATGATTTTGCACTGCCGCTTCTGGTATTGCAGGCATTGTATTTTGGCGACGCCATTTATCTGAAAAACTGGATGAAGATCTGTCCGAAGCACCAGTTTACAACATTGGATACCCATGATGGGATCGGGGTAATGGATACTTATCATCTTCTTCCGGATGATGAAATTGACCGGACACTGGAGAGGCTGTATGAGATCAGCCCTGTCACAAAGGGCATCAGCACCAAATCCTCTCATACTTATTTTGATGCATACCAGGTGAACTGTTCTTATTTCTCTGCTCTGGATGAGGATGAAAATGTGTATCTGTTAGCCAGGGCGATCCAGTTTTTTACACCTGGCATTCCGATGGTCTATTATATGGGCATGCTGGCAGGCGTTAATGATCTGGAGCTGTTAAAAAAGACTGGTGGCGGCCGTGATATTAACCGGAGATATTACACAAAAGAGCAGGCTGAGGAAGCATTCATGCAGCCGGTGGTACAGAAATTGCTTCGTATGATGGAGCTGCGAAATACCCATCCGGCTTTTGATGGAGAACTCCGGATTTTAGACAGTGATCCTTATACACTTTCTGTCTGCTGGAGCAAAGAGCAGGAATGGGCACAGCTGGATGCGGATCTCCGGACCAAAGAATGGAAGATCGTTTATACGGAACAGGGAAAAGAAAAAACTTTTGCATAGAATCAGGAGGTAAGTGAGGAGAATATGGAGAGTAGACTGGAGCGCTGCAGCTTAAAGGAAGCGGGGATTTCTGCTTCTGGGGTACAAAAATTTCTGGATGAGATCCAGGCCGGAGGCTACCACCTTCACAGCCTGATGCTTACCCGTCACGGAAAAGTGGCATACGAGTGCAGCTGGAAGCCATATCAGCTGGATGAGGTACATCTGATGCATTCCTTCACGAAGGGCCTGGTGGCGACTGCCATTGGTATTCTGGAGGGAGAGGATCGGATATCACTGGAGGATTCTCTGATCTCTTATTTTCCAGAATATCAGGTGGATGACCAG
>CAKRWX010000354.1 GCA_934418055.1 uncultured Lachnospiraceae bacterium | reverse complement strand
CAGGATTGCGCTTAAAATGGTGCCCTCACGGATACCAAACAGTCCATGCAGGAACAGGAAGGATAATACCACACCGATTGCTACAGAAGAACAGTCCACAATGATCTTGATCTTGTGAAACTCGATATTCGGGAAGCAGTCGCTGATCGCAAGCGTCATGCCCTCCATCGGCATATTGACCAGCTTCACATCCATGTAGATTGCCACACCAATTGCTACCAGCACAATACTGATCGCCATCATAAGAAGCTGTCCGAAATAAGTCGGGATCACAAATCCATGCATAACACCTTTTGCGAAATCTGCAAAATAGCCAAAGATCGTGGAAAAGATCAGCTGGGTTAAGTTGATCCACTTATACTCCTTTCGCTTGATGATGATCTGTACAATCATGTAGCCTACAAACACGCCAATGATGCAGCGGCCAAGATCCACCTTCAGGATCAGCGAAATTACATACGGAAGCGAATTGACCGGGGATACGCCCAGGTTGGAATTCACGGAAAAAGCTACGCCGAACGCCAGAAACATAAGTCCGACACAGTACAACAGTATTCTCATTAACATTTTCATATTTTGTATCTTCCCCTTTTTTGTAGTTGATAATATTATAACGTACCCCCCAAATTATGTAAATATAGATATGTCAAAACTGATATGGGTAATTTTAACAAAATTCTAATGGGAATTTTTTGCAACATTACCTTTTCAAGTCCTGACTCCCCGGATTTTTTTCATCCATTTTCCGCTTCGCATGCGGAACAGACAGATGATTGTCTTGATCAGATTATCAATCCTCAAAAAGAAAAACACCCAGAATGGCGGCCATTTCCAAACCAGTCCGGCCAATGCGCCAAGGGGTACACTCACCAGCCACAGGAATAAAATATCTGCCACCATCAGGAAACGGGTATCACCGCCGCTTCGCAGCACGCCCTTGGTCAGAATGGAACCGGTCATCATAAAGATCACGACAACGCTGACCGCCTTCATCAGCTCCGATGCCACAGCAGCAGTCTCACTGCTAATCTGGTACATACCGATCACACAGGGGCTGATTGCCAGAATGACCGCGCCGCAGGCCACGCCCACCAGCGCTCCGATCACGGTAAAGGAAATTCCCTGCTCGGAAGCTTTCCTGGTATCCCCCTCTCCCAGCGTGTTTCCGGTCATGATCAGGGCGGACTGCCCCAGACCGGCTGAAAATACGGTGGCGATCTGCTGGGTTACATTGGTAATGGAATTTGCCGACATGCAGACGGTTCCCATATGGCCCCAGACTGCCATAATCATGCTGTTTCCCATTCCGAGAAGCGTATCACTGACCATAACCGGGAATGAAATCCGCAGATATTCCGATATCAGCCCTTTGCAGGACTGGCCGATATCCCGCAGCCGGAACCGGATTTTCTGATCCAGCAGAAAAAAGTAGCCGCAGATGACAGAAAATTCAAATACACGGCTGATCAGTGTACCGAGTCCGGCACCCGCCACGCCCATGGCCGGAGCACCCAGCTTTCCAAAAATGAAAACCCAGTTAAAAAAGATATTGATAAAAAACGCTCCAACTGCCGTATAAAGGGGGATGTGCGTCTGACCGCTGTTTCGCAGGACCAGTGTTGTCACCAGGGAACTTCCGTATAAAAAAAAGCACGGAAGCGTCCACCTCAAATAACGGACTCCTTCCGCGATTGCCTCGGGTTCTTTTGTCAGAATACTTAAAACACCGGCCGGGGCGATTCCCACGATCAGTGTAAATGCCAGTGTGATCAGAAAACAGAACCGGTACAGAATAGCCAGTGTCTTCGACAGGCTCTCCCGGTCCTTTGCTCCCCAGTATCTGGCAATCAGTACGCTGGCTCCCATTCCCATGCCCATACACATAAAATGGAAGAAATTGTGTACCTGTGTTCCCACCGCGCTGGCGGCCAGGGCAGTTTCATTTAACTGCCCCAGCATAATGGAATCCATCAGATTGACGCCAACGGTAATGACCTGCTGTGCAGAGATCGGAGCGCTCAGCTCCCACATTCTTTTATAAAATGCTTTTTCTCTGACAAATAATTTCATAGGCTTAGATGACTTTCTTTGCTTTCAGCTCTGCAAGCTGCTCCTCGGATAATCCAAGAAGGCCTCCATAAACCTCTTCGTTGCTGCCACCCAGCTCCGGACTGCACTCGTATTCTACCTTCACTGCGCTCATCTTCGGAGCGAATCCCGGAAGCTTCACCCTGCCGCGCTGCGGATGATCAATTTCAACCATCATGCCACGCTCATAATACTGCTGATCCTTTGTGATATCATCTACGGAAAGCAGTGCGCCTGCCGGGATATCTGCCTTACACAGGATATCCATAGCGGTAAACTTATCGTAATCCTTTAACCAGTCTTTGATCGCACCATCACAAATATCTCTGTGTTCATAACGGCTGTGCGGGGTTGCCATCTCCGGGCATACATCCTGCTTTAAGTCCGGACGGCCGATCACATCACACAGATTATCCCACTGCTTGCTGCCCGGATGGCGGCTGCAGTAGATATGTACGTAGTCATTCTTGCCAAACGGCTTACATGGATAGGTATCGGACGGAGCCACATCCTCAAGCGGCATGCCGTTGCCGACACGGCGGTTCGGGACCATGCCATTATTGTAATACGGTTCCCACTGGGAACGGGAAAGACCGATCATAAAATCCTGCATTGCCACATCTACACGCTGGCCAATGCCTTCGCGCTCACGCTGTAAGAGTGCTGCGATGATACTCATAGCCAGAGTAATGCCGGTACCAGAGTCTGCCACAGAGATACCGCACTTGAT
>CAKRWX010000353.1 GCA_934418055.1 uncultured Lachnospiraceae bacterium | reverse complement strand
AAGCTCCCACTGACAGATCGCGAAGCGACTGCGTTCATGAGCAAGTAGCGAAGCGGATTGCGAATGTCCGCTTTACGTACTGACTGTAAGATATTATACCGGAAAATGAATTGCTTATCAACTAGTATACCAGTGTTGACATTTTAAGAAAATTTCGTTATTCTGATAGTAGAAAAGTGGTAACTGTTGTACAGGGCAGTTAGAAATGAAGAACGGAATCGGAGGAGATCATCATGCGCGTGCTGGAACGTCTTGCTAGGGAAACGGGAAGAGAATATGCTCTGAGAGTGCTGAAGGAGAATATTGTAGGACTGGATCTTCTGCCGGGTTCCATGCTCAGTGAGAATGAGATTGCCTCTTGTTTAAATCTTTCCAGAACACCGGTGCGGGAGGCATTTATTGAGCTGAGCAAGGTGAAGATCGTGGAGATCTATCCACAGAAGGGCAGTGTGGTGTCCCTGATTGATTATAATATGGTAGAAGAAGCACGGTTTATGCGCTATGTGCTGGAATGCGCCGTGGTGGAGCTGGTCTGTGAGAAGATCACTCCGGATTGGATCCGAAAACTGGAAGAGAACGTGACATTGCAGCAGTTTCACTTGGACAATCACCGCCCGGAGCGGCTTCTGGAACTGGATAATGAGTTCCATCAGATGCTTTTCGAGATCGCGGAGAAGAACCAGGTGTTTGTGCTGATGGAGAGCATTTCCATCCATTATGACCGTGTCCGCAGTCTGGCGTTAAAGGCAATCAAGGATATAAAAACGGTAGATGACCACAGGATGATCCTGAAGGCTGTATCTGAAGGAAACGAAGAAGAAGCGAAGCGTCTGATGGAAAAACATTTAAACCGCTATAAGGTGGATCGTGAGACTATGGAGTCTGCGTATCCTCAGTATTTTAAGGCATAGAAATTTTACAAGACCGCAAATTTTTGCTATAAAATCTAAAAATATTCGGTATACAAATATCAGAAACTGTGATACTATAGTACTAGTATACAAGATGGATGAACAAGTCCATCTTTCATAAAGATTTCATTTAAGAGAGGAGCCAAAACCATGAAACTTTGTAAAGCAGGTTTAAGTGATGCTGCATGGAAGCAGGCTGGAGTAAAGCTTCCAGAATTCGACATTGACAAGATGAGAGCTGCCACAGAAGAAAGCCCGGTGTGGGTACACTTCGGAGCAGGCAATATCTTCCGCGGATTTATCGCAGTTCTGCAGCAGAGACTGTTAGAGCAGGGACTGGCACAGCAGGGAATCATCGCGGCAGATACGTTTGACTATGACATTATTGACAAAATCTATACACCATTTGACAACATGACCATGATGGTCAGCTTAAAACCAGATGGTTCCATGGATCGTGAGATCATTGCCAGCGTGGCAAAAGGTGTAAAAGCCAACATGGAAGATGAGAAAGAGTATAGCTGCTTAAAGAAAGTATTTGCGAATCCATCTCTTCAGATGTTAAGCTTTACCATCACTGAGAAGGGCTATGCGTTAGCAAACTTAAAGGGTGAGTATTTACCGGTAGTAACTGCTGATATTGAGAATGGTCCGACAAAGGCTCATCATGCTATGAGTATCGTAGCAGCCCTGTTATTAGAGCGTTACAATACCTGTAAAGCGCCAATCGCTGTTGTCAGCATGGATAACTGCAGCCACAACGGTGAGAAACTGAAACATAGTGTGGTTACGATCGTAGAGGAGTGGTTAAAGAAAGGCCACGTATCCGCAGATTTCGCTGCATGGGTGAAAGATGAGAATCAGGTTTCCTTCCCATGGAGCATGATCGATAAGATCACCCCAAGACCGGCAGAGGTTGTAGAAAAAGCTCTGGAGGCAGATGGCATCGAGGATATGGCTCCGATCATCACCAGCCGCAACACCTATATCGCTCCATTCGTTAACGCAGAGGTTCCACAGTATCTGGTAGTTGAGGATCGTTTCCCGAACGGACGTCCTGCACTGGAGAAGGCTGGAGTTTACATGACAGACCGTGACACGGTTAACATGACGGAGCGTATGAAAGTAACGACCTGTCTGAACCCACTGCATACAGCACTGGCTGTTTATGGTTGTGTTCTTGGATATGACAGCATCGCTGCAGAGATGAAAGACGCAGACTTAAAGAAGCTGGTAGAGACGATCGGTTACAAAGAGGGTATGCCGGTTGTAACTGATCCTGGTATCTTAAGCCCAATGGACTTCATCCATGAGGTCATTGACCAGCGTCTGCCTAACCCGTTTATTCCTGATACACCACAGAGAATCGCTACCGATACCAGCCAGAAGATCACGGTTCGTTTCGGTGAGACCATTAAGTCCTATGTAGCAAGTGATTCCTTAGATGTTCACAGTCTGACTGCGATCCCGTTAGCAATCGCTGGATGGCTGCGTTATCTGCTGGCAGTCGATGATGAGGGCAAAGAGATGAATGTCAGCAGCGACCCGATGTTAGAGGTGCTGCAGAAACAGTTAGCTGATGTGAAGCTGGGTGATCCGGAGAGTGCAGATGGCAAACTGACTGAAATCTTAAGCAACAAAGTTCTGTTTGGTTCTGACTTAAATGAGATCGGATTGGCAGAGAAGATAGAAGGTATGTTTAAAGAACTGATTGCCGGACCTGGTGCAGTTCGTGCAACCCTTCACAAATATATGGCATAATCAGATCATAAATAAGAGTTGGAATACATCATTTTCAAAGTGGTGTATTCCAGCTTTTTTCATAGAAAATATAAGAGAGTGGAGAAGGAGAAATCTGGTATGAGAGATGGGAAAATCGTAGCAGCAGTGACAGGGATGGATCATGGA
>CAKRWX010000352.1 GCA_934418055.1 uncultured Lachnospiraceae bacterium | reverse complement strand
GCTGCCTGTGCATGCTCTACATATAACTGCTGGATCTCTGGAAGCTCACCAAGTCCTCTTACCAGACAGGTTACCTCATAACCGGCTTTCTCAAACTCAGTCTTCCAGCTTCCGTCCTCATCGCCAGCCATATCGTTATTGGCATGGTCTCCTGCAACCACCATCAGAGGCTCTAATACGACTTTCTTGTACTCTTTCTCGCCAACTGCCTTTAAAACATCCTCTAAGGATGGCTCTGCCTCTACAGTACCTACATAGTAGTTCTCAAAGCCCTCATCGCTCAATACCTGCTGCATCTTTGCGTATACCTGGTTGGACTCCGCCTCGGTTCCGTGACCCATGAAGCAGATGGCTGTCTCACCGTCATCATACTCCTTGGTTGCGTCAGTGATCGCTTTTGCAACTGCCTTGAAGTCCTCGTCAGAGGTTAACAGCGGCTCGCCAAGAACCACATTCTCAAATGCATCGGCATACTCTGCTAACTCATTAGAAAGATCCGTATACTCCAGACCATTCATCAGATGGGTCGGCTGTACCACTAAGTTCTTTACGCCATTATCAACGGCACGGTTTAATGCCTCGCCTACGTTGTCGATGGTCACATCATCACGACGTTTTACATGGTCGATGATGATCTGGCTGGTGAAGCCACGTCTCACGCTGTAATCTGGAAACGCCTCCTCCATAGCGTTCTCAATGGCTCCGATGGTCAGTCTGCGGCTGTCATTGTAGCTGGTTCCAAAGCTGACTACTAACAGCTCGTTGTCGCCGATTTCGTCCTGGTTTCTTGTATTATCCATCGATGCGTCTCCGGTATCCTCTTCTTCCTCTGCCTCTGTTTCTGCTTCCGTTGCTGCTTCTGTGGTGGTTTCCGCCTCAGTAGCTGCCTCGGTTGCTGCAGTAGTCTCTGCTGCAGTGGTTGTCTCAGCTGCTTTTCCGGAACATCCGGCAAGCAGGGATGCGGTCAGTGCCGCGCACATCATGGTTCCTAATAATTTCTTTCTCATTATTAATCTCTCCTAATATTTATTTTCGAGACACCAACCTCTGAGAATATCTTTTTACACTCTACAGAAGGTGTGCTCTTAATTCTTCACCGCTCTGTGCAGACAGGTAAGCCGGTGCAATATCAAATACCGTTTTGCAGCCGGTCATGCCTTCCTTATTCATGCGGTATGCAGCTCTTGCGTATGCCGCGATCACTGCTCCCGTAAACTCTGGGTTCGAATCCAGCTTTAAGCTGTACTCTACTACGTGTTTGTGCTCCCGATCCATTCCGGTCACACCGGTACGGATCACGCTGCCGCCGTGTGGAAGCTCGTTATGATCACGTTTCATGGTCTCCTCATCAATGAATGTTACGGTTGTATCATAATCAGAGAAGTAATTTGGCATAGTCTTGATCTCGTTCTCGATTCTTGCCAGATCTGCACCCTCCTCAGCCACTACATAGCACTCTCTGGTGTGCTTCTGTCTGGTGGTCAGTTCTGGATTCTTGCCTGCTCTTACAGCCTCTACTGCCTCTGGAACCGGAACGGTGTACTGTCTTGCGTCTTTTACACCGGCGATACGGCGGATGGCGTCAGAATGTCCCTGGCTGACACCTCTGCCCCAGAAGGTGTAATCACTGCCCTCTGGCAGAATCGCGTTAGCATACAGACGGTTTAAAGAAAACATACCCGGATCCCATCCACAGGAAATGATACCGACTTTGCCGGCTTTCTTTGCCGCTGCGTCTACCGCTGCGAAATGCTCCGGAATTCTTGCGTGGGTATCAAAGCTGTCCACCACATTGTACAGCTCCGCGTACTTTGGTGTCTGTACCGGAAGGTCTGTTGCGCTTCCACCGCACAATACCAGCACATCAATCTGATCCTGCATATGCTCTAACTCCTCAGCAGCCAGAACCCTTACACCTGCGGTTCTCACTTTTATATTTTCCGGGTTACGGCGGGTAAATACCGCAGTCAGCTCCAGATCTGGATTCTGCCCGATCGCGCTTTCTACGCCCTTTCCCAGATTACCATATCCTAATATACCAATACGAATGCTCATCTTTCTGCTCCTTTATTTTATTAGCAAATTTATGTGCCATAGTATAACACGTCTTTTTCCCTTGTGTAAATATGATTTTTGCTTTATGATAAGAAAAGTAACTATAAAGGTACTGAATTGTTACAAAAAAAGTATGAATTAACCATCAATAAGGAGATTTTAATATATGAGCTTCAATCCTTTAAAGCTGATGCAGTTAAAAAACGCATGGCAAAGCTTCGCCATGCGCCATCCCAAGTTCCCGTTATTCTGGAAAACGGTCTACAGACAGGGACTGGTGGAAGGAACCGTCCTGGAATTCAAGGTCACTATGCCGGATGGGAAAGTGCTGACTTCTAATATGAAGGTATCACAGGCAGATTTAGACCTGTTAAAGCAGATCCAGGACAGTTTTTCATAGGCTGCGGTGCCGGGGCTCTATGCCTCCCGCACCGCCTCCTTCATGGATCTTACATAAGCGCCCACCTGCTCCGGGGCGTCTTTTCCGTATTTTTCCAACAATTTGATAATCGCAGACCCCACAATGGCTCCATCGGAAATGGACGCCATTTTTTTTGCCTGCTCCGGCGTGGAGATGCCAAAACCGATGGCACAGGGCACCTTGGCGCTCTGGCGGATCAATGCCACAATGGAATCCAGATCTGTCTTGATCTCGTTTCTGGTTCCGGTCACACCCAGACTGGATACCACATAGATGAATCCTTCTGCCTGGGAAGCGATCATGGCAATCCGGTTTTCGTAGGTCGGCGCGATAAAGGAGATCAAGTCCACACC
>CAKRWX010000351.1 GCA_934418055.1 uncultured Lachnospiraceae bacterium | reverse complement strand
ATCCGGCACTTGATATCAATCAGGGTTGCCGCCATCACCAAAAACTCACTGACCACATTCAGATCTTCTGTTTCCATACTGCTGACATATTCCAGATACTGTTCCGTGATCAACACAATAGGAATATCATAAATGTTGACCTTATTCTTTTCAATCAAATGGAGAAGAAGATCCAGAGGTCCCTCAAAATGTTCCAGTTTATATGAAATTGCCATCTGAGTCACCCTCCTCTCTTCAAATGGATCACAACCAGCTCCGGCTTATTATTCAGCCGGATATTAATGGAATGAGTACCTAAGCCCCGGCTGACGATCATGCTGGTGAGATTTTCTTTCAAAAGGCCCCCACAGCAATCCTTAAAAAACTGGAACTGCGGTGTCATCAGTCCGCCAAGTCCAGGAATCCGTATGGTTCCGCCATGAAAATGACCACTTAAGACAAGATCTGCCCCCCATGCCGCATAAACATCCAAAAAAAGGGGCGAATGGGCCAACAGAATCTGAAATTTCTCTGTATGGGCTTTTCCCAGTCGTTTTTCCAGATATCCTTTCTCCATCTGCGCTCTGGAAAACTTCTTATAAAACCGCTCCTCCAGATCCACTCCACTGATCCGGATGTCCAGATAAATATCCACCGAAGTGTCCGGCAGATACACCACTCCCATTTTTTTCAGTTCTTCTACATAGATGTCATACCTGTCCCCGTAAACATCCCGCTCCCAGTTCATCCGGTTTTCATGATTTCCATTTCCATAATAGACTGGATAACGGGCAGTTAGCTGCCGCAGGAGATTTAAAGAAATATCCAGATCTCCCCGTCCTTTCGACACCATCATATCGCCGCCGATCAGCACTGCATCCGGCCTGGCCTGTTCGATCGCATCCAGCAGCACGTTCTGGTCATCCCCAAAACAGTTGTCATGAAGATCTGACAGAAACGCAAACGTATATTCTTTTTCTAATTTGGGAGAACGGATCTCGAACTCATCTGTCACCAGACAGGACCGTTCATAAGAAGACCTGGCTAAAAGCCCGGCTCCGATCAAAGCCATCGCCCCTGCGGTTCCAATCAAACTCCACATATGGTCACTCCTGTTTTGCTTTATTCAGCGCTTATTTCTTGTCCCGGAATACCGGATCAGCCGGATAACCACCTACGATCTTCTGCATGGTCCGCTGTACCGCATCCTTGGAATTCTTCCAGTCTTTATCTTTATTGACATAATCAAACTTCTCGATCATCCAGTCAATATCTCCCTGCATCCGATCCAGTTCCCGGTTCATCTGGTCAAAAAGCACCGGGAAAAGCTGCTCCTGCTCCTTCTGGGACAGTCCCTCACCACAGGCTTCTACAAGATCTGCAAAATGGTGTACACAGAAGCCCTTAGACGCCTTTACCATATCCACAAATTCCGGCTCATGCTTTACCTGATACACAAAAGTATCCACCATGCGGCGATAGGTATCGTCCATCCGCTTGCAGATATAACAGTGGCACTCTTCTCCACGGATCCACTGGGCTACAGAATTGCCGTCTTCGGATTTTTTCTTAAATAATCCCCGTTTCGGTGCCGCACCAGGCTTATACTCCTGCATCTCTTTTTTCAGGCCCTCTCTCACATATTTTAAGCGGGTCTTTAAGATCCAGGCATTGCCCAAGGTATTGCCGTAATCAAACATCATCTTGGTGTGTTTCCGGCAGAAGCCCTGTCGGTCTGTGGCATCACGGGTATCGCTCTCCATATAAGAAGATCCCAATACAAATTCGATGGCAGATTGCTCCAGCTTCCGTTCCAGCCAGCAGAACGGGCACTCGTCTCCCGCCTGTAAAGCGTCATGAAGCTCTATGGTATACAGTTTTTCCTTCATATGATCTCCTCGTAAAAGAAGAATTGCAGGCAAACTGAAACATTCTGCCGCAATTCTTCTTAAGTCTACTGAACCCAGACGCCTTCGGAATTCAGTCTGTATCTTCCGTCTACTGTCGTATCTTTTAACATATAGCCTTCACCGCCCAGATAGAACCACTTGTTATTATCCTCTATCCAGGTATTCTTCGCCATAGCGCCGCTGGATTTAAAATAATACCAGGCACCGTTGTTGTACTGACGCCATCCAGTGGCCATATAGCCGTTACTGTCGATCCAGTAAGTGGCGTCGCTCAACCGCAGCCACTCGCCGGATGCTTTGGTGTTATCATCCTTGATATAATACCAGCCAGTGTTATCCTGGTTCCAGCCTTTTTTCTGTGCTGGAGTCACTGGCTGGGCTGGGCTGGTAGTAGTTCCAGGTTCCTGGGTGCCGCCATTATTACCTGTGGTCTCCCCTGGTCCCTGGGTATTGGAAGACTGACTGCCATTCTGACTGGTGCCAGAACTTCCACTTGCCGCCATCTTGGCAAATCCATAATCCAGCAACGCTTTCGTATCCGCGTAATGGGTAGACTTGCTCTTCATGACCACCGCGATCAGACGGACACCATTTTTCTCCGCTCCGGTTACCAGGGTGTTGCCTGCCTTGGAAGTATATCCGGTCTTTCCGCCGATGATACCAGGATAATATCTGGAATCTGTGGAATACATCATCTTATGCCCCATGGTGATGGTCCGCTCCCCGGCATTCTTCGTGGCTGGGAACTTATAGCTTAAAGTGGTGTCAATCTTTCTCAAGGTATCATTCTGAAATGCCGCTCTGGCAATCAGCGCCATGTCGTAAGGCGTTGTATAGTGATTTGTGTCATTTAATCCATTGGGATTGACAAAATGGGTTCCTGTACATCCAAGAGCCGCTGCCTTCTGGTTCATCAGGCTGGCGAAACCGCTGACACTGCCGGATACCTTCTCTGCCAGTCCATTGGCC
>CAKRWX010000350.1 GCA_934418055.1 uncultured Lachnospiraceae bacterium | reverse complement strand
AATTACTGATTGTAGCCGTTGTTCTCTACTTCATCGGAATCTGGCTGAAAAAAAGCGAAGTCGTAAAAGCCAAATACATCCCACTGATCAATGGTGCCATCGGCATCGTAATCTGCGCGATTTATGTATTTGCCACCTGTACCTGTATCACCAGCCAGAACATCGCCCAGGCCGTATTTACCGCCATCACCCAGGGCATTCTGGTGGCCGGACTGTCTACTTATGTGAATCAGATCGTGAAACAGACTGGAAAGGAGGAATGAGGACAGCTCTATGAGAGACATTGCCTTATGCCACCCACGGCTTCAGAAATTAGCCGCCGAACTGGTCCAGAAATGTGCCGACCAGGGGCTGAAGATTAAAATTGGAGAGACGCTCCGCACCAGATCGGAGCAAGATGCCCTGTATGCCTTAGGCCGCACAGCTCCTGGCAAAATCGTGACCAATGCCAAAGGCTCCAGTTACAGTTCCTACCATCAATGGGGAACTGCTTTCGATATTTACCGGGCGGATGGAAAAGGGGCCTATTATGATAAGGATGACTTTTTTGCCAAAGTTGGGGCCATCGGCGTCTCCATTGGACTTGAATGGGGCGGAAATTGGAAATCCATCGTGGATAAGCCCCATTTCCAGCTCCCAGACTGGGGAAGCAGCACCAGCGGAATCAAGAAATCTTTCAAAACACCGGAAGAATTCCAGAAGACCTGGCTGGCAGAAGAAAAAGAAACCATCGCAGCTGGCTGGCAGAAAGACGCCACCGGCTGGTGGTACCAGAACGCCGATGGCACCTGGCCCAAAAATGAGTGGAAGCTGATCAACTGCCACTGGTATCTTTTCGGCGCAGATGGCTACATTCAGACGGGCTGGCACCGATGGAATTCAAAAGAAAAACTGGTAGATCCGAAAAATGGTTCCGGCGACTGGTATTATCTCCAGGAAACCGGCGATCTGGAGGGAGCCTGCTGGCACGGAACGGAGAAGGGATCACTGGAAATCTGGGCCGTGAAATCGTGACCCACAGAACCTGTCACCTGCAGTCTCTGCCAATACATGACAACGAAAGGGCGAACCTTATATATTTCGTTCCTGGTCCGCCAGTGTTATTTATTGCAAATTCCAACAATGACCATTCGTTCTAAGCATTTTAGACATAAAGACAAGATGTTATGAATCTCTGGAAGATAACTTTTTCTGCTGTTCACGTTCCAGCTGCTTGATACTTTTCTCCGGTGTAGGAAGATTCTCAGGCATAGTACCCCCAAGATCTGCGATCGTCTGGCGAACCTTTTTTCCAACGTCATAATGAGTTTGGTTGGCATTTTCTTTTCCCTTTACATGATCACGTCTTAACTTAGCTTCTGTCTGAGTTGCACGGAAGAGGTTCGCAGCTAATTCTTCATGGCCCATATAATCTAAAATATTTTGACTTTTTTGAAATTTTTCTTAGCATGAATATCTTTTTGAGATAACCCACCATAAAGCCCCTGGTATCCCTTATTCTGAAATATTGCATAATCAACCGGAGCAATAACTCCTGCGTTATGAGCAGCATCCGCTAAAGATTTATTGTGTTCTTTCATTTCTTGCCGGATTGTTAAACGTTTTTGATCATCCGTCAGTTCGTCATAGTTTTCAAGGAGTTCTTGCTGACGAGTTTTGACGGCAAAATAGGTTTGACCAAGTGCAATAATTTCCTTTTGAGGATCACCATTCATCACAATCAAGTAACAACCATACCGTGATATTTGATAGCTACGTAGTCCTCTTTTGGCATTCGAACCAATCGGAACCATCTCGGTGAACTCACCAAAATGGTCAGAAATTTCATTTTCACTATTTTTGCATGCTTCCATCGCTTTAAATATAATGAGTTCAAAATTTCTGAAGTCTTTATAATTTAAAACTTTAGCTAATTCTCTTGCATACCAGACTTCCTGTCCATATTCGTTTATGTGCTTAATCGAATCAAATAAAGATTCCGTATAACTAGTTTCCTCATCCAATCCAAACTTTATTCAATATAAATACACACACGATACATAAACGGAAAAAATTATAGATCTACCAAGTAGTTAGAACATCTATGAAAAAACGATCATCCAGACCCCATTCCAAACAAATGGGAAGATTGTTATGAAACTACTATACCACATATATTACATCATTCAAGAAAACATTTCAATACGAATAACAACATAAATATGGAATTCCGGTCG
Organism: uncultured Lachnospiraceae bacterium; assembly: GCA_934418055.1. GTDB lineage: Bacteria > Bacillota > Clostridia > Lachnospirales > Lachnospiraceae > UBA3402. The sequence continues at coordinate 646 of CAKRWX010000350.1, read as the reverse complement.
GTCATCCACGTTCCTCCCGAAATTCCATTTTCTTCAAAAATGTATCTGGAAATATCCTCTTAAAATCTATCCCCAGAAACTTTCTCCAATTAAAAACCTCTCCCCCATCTTCACCGTCTCCTCCGCAAATCCCCGGTAATACACCTTCACTGGGTCGGAGTCATCGTGGCTGGTAATCCAGGCCATCAGCTGGATCCGCCGGGCCATAACGAAAGTAGGGATCAGGCGCACTTCTTCTGGTGGTAACTGGCGCACTTCGCGGTAGCCGCTTACCCAGAATCTCAACCACTCTCCGGCCCTCTCATCGTCTTCTACGAAGCTGATGGCGGCAGCGGCGTCATATAGGAACCAGCCGAAGCCGCTGTCGTCAAAATCAATGGCGTGTATACAATGTTCATCTTTTAATAGATTGGCGGCGCGCAGGTCCGAATGGATCAATCCGTAGTTCTCGCGGGTCTTTCCATAATTGGTCAGATTCTGACGGATCTTTTCACAGACACGCTCGATGGTCTGAAAACCGGACTTATCCAGTTCCCGGCACAGCCGCCAGTCACCGAACAGGCCCTGGACCCCCAGCATATGTTCATAATCCCAGTGGGGGCGGCTTAGAGTTTCTGCCTCCGGCCAGAGGATCACCTGCTCATGA
>CAKRWX010000349.1 GCA_934418055.1 uncultured Lachnospiraceae bacterium | reverse complement strand
GAATTCACGATCTGTTTTCCATCTAATACAGAAGCTGTGTCTTCTTCTATGGAACGGATAAACTCTGTGATCACACCAGAACTGGTCTGATCTGCATTTGTCTGGATTTTATCAATCTCATAGAGAATATGTTCTCCGTCCTTTTTCTCGATCTGCAGGGAATACCTGGGATCACAATAAATCTTCATGACGCCATTGCTTCCATAAATGATCGTAGAATTGTCCTCCTGCCCATAGCAGACCCAGCTGGCACGCATGGTTCCAACTGCTCCATGCTTCATGTGATAAATGCAGAGCGCCTGATCTTCCACATCGATCTTCTCTCCATTTTCATAGCATTTATCCAAGGTAGAAAATTCAGCCGTTACTTCCACGATCTGATCATCTAACAGATACTGGATCAGATCCGTCTTATGAATCCCAAGATCCCCCATCACGCCCATGGCTGCCGCTTTCTTTTGAAAGAACCACGTATTTTTTCCCGCATCAACACTCCAGCTCTCCGGACCACTGTGCTGAAATGATGTCTGGAACGATAATACATTACCAATCTCACCATCTGCGATCAGCTTTCTGGCTATCTGATGGGTCCTGGTCAGCCTCTGGTTCTGGCCGATCAGCAGTTTTCTATGATTTTTCTCTGCACATTCCACCATCCTCTGACATTCCTCCAACGTGATCGCCATAGGCTTTTCACAAAGGACATGTTTTCCGGCCTTTAACGCCTTGATTGTCAATTCCGCATGAGTATGATTGGCTGTACAGACACTGACTGCATCAATCTGAGGATCTGCCAGCAGTTCTTCCACCGATCCATAAGCCTTTCCACCATACTTTTCCGCTAATTCTTCTGCTCTTTTTTCATTCAGATCATAAAAACCAACCAGCTTTACCGCCTGATGCTCCAGATACTCCGGAATATGCCTGACCTGTGCGATCTTTCCACATCCAATTATCGCTGCTTTCACCATGCTATTGCCTCCTACTCATAGAGTATTGTCTCCATTTTCTGACTCCTGGCGGAATGGATTGCCGCCTCTAAAATCGCTGCTATCTCCATATTACGCCTGAATTCCAGCATAGGCAATAGGTTTTTCCTGTATTTATTTGTCGTACTCCAGATAAGCCCCCTTCATCGGACTTGCTGCCAGCATACTGAACAGTCTCAGTACACCTTTTTTATACTTCGGCGCTCTTGGCTGCCAGTTTTTACGGCGTTCTTTCAAGATCTCATCGATCTCTTCCGGCGTTTTCTTCTCACCAGCTACACCGATGATGTTTAATTTCCGCTCCATCACATCGATCTCGATCAGATCTCCCTCTTCAACCAGGGCGATCGGACCTCCATCCACTGCTTCTGGACTGCAGTGGCCGATCACCGGACCGGTGGATGCGCCGGAGAAGCGGCCGTCTGTGATCAGGGCAATACTTCTTCCCAATTCTTTATCACTGCTGATGGCCTCGGAAGTGTAGAACATCTCTGGCATTCCGCTTCCCTTCGGGCCTTCGTAACGGATAAATACTGCGTCGCCTTTCTGGACTTTGTGTTTCAGAACCGCATCCAGGCATTCTTCCTCACTGTCAAATGGTCTTGCTCTCAGGACTGCCTTAAACATCTCCTTCGGGCAAGCCGTATGTTTGATGACTGCGCCCTCTGGTGCTAAGTTGCCCTTTAAGATAGCGATGCTTCCATCGGTTCCGATGGCTTTATCATATGGACGGATGATATCCTCTCTGGTCAGGTGGATATTGTAACGTTTATTAAACTCTTCCAGCCATTTCTGACATTTCTCATAAAAGCCATTATTCTTTAAATCTTCCAGGTTCTCTCCCAGGGTCTTACCGGTAACGGTCATCACATCCAGGTGCAGATGCTCCTTGATTTCTTCCATGATCGCCGGAACACCACCAGCGTAGTAGAATACCTCAGCCGGCCATTTACCTGCCGGACGGATATCCAGAAGATAGTGGGCTCCTCTGTGGAGGCGGTCAAAGGTATCGCCGGTGATCTCAAAGCCGAACTCATGGGCGATCGCAGGGATATGTAAGAGACAGTTGGTGCTTCCTGAGATTGCTGCATGAACCATGATGGCATTCTCAAAGCTCTCCATGGTTACAATATCACTTGGACGCATATGCTCCATAGTCGCCATCTTCACGACCTGCTCACCGGCCTGACGGGCATAGGCAAGCAGATCCGGGCTGGTAGCCGGCATCAGGGCACTTCCCGGAAGAGCCAGTCCCAGGGCCTCTGCCATGATCTGCATGGTGGAAGCCGTTCCGATAAAGGAGCAGGCTCCACAGCTAGGACATGCATTGCACTTTGCCCAGTCCAGCTTTTCTTCTGTGATCTCGCCTCTCTGGAATTTGGCACTGTACATGCCGAGCTGCTCCAGAGTCAGCATCTCCGGTCCAGCGTTCATGGTGCCTCCTGGAACCACAATAGATGGAATATTCACACGGGCCAGACCCATTAAGTTCCCTGGCATTCCCTTATCACAGCTGGATAAATACACACCGCCATCAAATGGTGTAGCATTGGCATGGATCTCGATCATATTAGCGATCATCTCACGGCTTGCCAGACTGAAATTGATGCCGTCTGTTCCCTGACTCTCGCCGTCACAGATATCCGTTGCAAAATATCTTGCTCCGTATCGGCCTGCTGCATCAACACCTTTGCGTACCTCTTCCACCAGGATATCCAGATGACCACTGCCCGGATGACTGTCGCCAAAGGTACTCTCGATGATGATCTGCGGCTTGCCCAGATCCTCTTTCTTCCAACCGGTTCCGATCCGGAGCGGATCCAGCTCCGGAGCTAATTTACGCATTTCCTGACTTACTAACTTCATCTTGCCACC
>CAKRWX010000348.1 GCA_934418055.1 uncultured Lachnospiraceae bacterium | reverse complement strand
AATTGGATAGATTTTCTCACATGGGATTTTCGGGCCTGTGAAAGCGGTTTTTAAGACTGTTTTCACAGGTCTTTCTCTTGACAAACAATTTTTTGCTTGCTACTCTTGGTAGTAGAAATAAAAGAAAAGAGGTTTTTTCTTATGCATCTGATCGACAGAAACAGTCCCTGCTGGTGTGGCAGCGGACGCAAATACAAAAAATGTCATTATGATTTTGACGAGAAGCTGATGGCTTACGAGCACAAAGGCTGCATCGTTCCAGAGCACAACATGATCAAGACTCCAGAACAGATCGAGAAGATCAAGGCAAGCGCCCAGGTCAACATCGCAGTCTTAGACTATGTGGCTGAACATATCAAAGAGGGCGTCACCACCGAGGACATCGACCGCTGGGTTTACGAAGAGACCACCAGACGTGGCGCTATCCCGGCCCCATTAAACTATGAAGGCTTCCCAAAGAGCGTCTGCACCTCCATCGATGAGGTGGTCTGCCACGGAATCCCGGATCCAAAACGGGTATTAAAAAGCGGCGATATCATCAATGTAGACTGCTCCACCATCTTAAACGGCTACTACTCCGACTCCTCCCGTATGTTCTGCATCGGTGATGTCTCCCCAGAGAAAAAACGCCTGGTAGAGATTGCCCGCCAGAGCCTGGAAGTGGGCTTAAAGGAAGTAAAACCTTGGAATTTCTTAGGTGATATGGGTTCTGCCATCCACGATTTCGTCCGTGAAAATGGTTACAGCGTTGTCCGTGAGATCGGCGGCCACGGCGTTGGCTTAGAGTTCCATGAGGAGCCATGGGTCAGCTATGTTTCTGAGAAAGGAACCGAGATGCTGATGGTTCCTGGCATGATGTTCACCATCGAGCCGATGATCAACATGGGAAAACCAGATGTGTTTGTTGACGAGGATGATGACTGGACCGTCTACACCGAGGACGGCCTCCCATCCGCCCAGTGGGAGATCCAGGTATTGGTTACCGAGGACGGATACGAGATCATCTCTTACTAATCTTTCTTCATTTGCTCTTACAGGTACCGAAAATCCATGGCTAATATTCAATTGCCACCGATTTTCGGTACTTTGTTGGGCTCATTCCTAACTGTTTATGAAAACATTTACTAAAATACAGCATATCATGATATCCAATTTCCTCACTTATCTGGCATATAGACATTGTCGTAGATCGTAACATTTTTGCTGCATGCTCCATCCGCATTTTTGTATGGTATTCCTGCATAGAGCATTTTCTTTCTGCCTTAAAAACTGCTGCCATATATTTATAACTTAGATAAAAATGACTTCCCAAGTCTTTAGACGAAAACGACTTTTTCCAATGTGTTTCCAAATATTCCGCAATCTGATCTGCCAGAACCTCCTCTCTTCTCTTTATTTTTTCATGATCAGATTCTAAAGCAATTTCTGATAATAACTGAAATAATTTCATATTCACATACCATCTATAATTATCTTTTTTCCCATCACAATAATCCAAAAATTCTTTAAACGCTTGACCAAGTCTCCCGTTTTCCCTTTCCTTTAATTTTTTTGGAAGCCACAAACTATATCTGGCAGCTGCTAACGAATTTCCTTCATTTTTTCTATTCTCATAAATTGGAAGTTCCTTCATTTCTTGAAGCTGAAAATGTGCATAATACCAAGAAGTTCCTTTGGGACACTCCCTTTTCCCATAATGATGATTCCCTGCTTTCAAAAATAATAATTCGCCCTCATGAATTTCATAATCGGTTTCTATTCCATCGCTTTCTTCCGTTACATAAATGCAGCCTTTCCGCACATAAATCATTACGTGAAAATCGAGAATACGGTCTGCATGAACAAACGACTCATTAGCAATACAAAAATCACCCTTATTGAAAACCGGCGTAGAAACTGTATTTACTTGTATTTCTTTCAAGATAATCCTCCATATATTTATGTATATTTCCCATTTATTTATGTTTTAATAAGATTATAATACATATATATGATTTTTGAAATATTTTCCATTTGGAGGTGTATCATGAAAAATCAGAAGCAACTGGATATCCACAACTATCATCCTGGCAACGGCTTCATCCATCACTACCAGACCCTTGTAAAAGATGTCATGATCCCGTATCAATATGATGTTCTTCATGACCGGGCGGAGGGTGCGGAAAAAAGCCATGTAGTAGAAAATTTTATTCATGCCGTCCAGGCACTGGAAGGGAAGGACACCGGAGACGGATTTTATGGAATGGTATTTCAGGACAGTGACGCTGCCAAATGGCTGGAAGCAGCAGCCTATTCCCTAAATCTGGATCCTGATCCCGATCTGGAACAGAAGGCAGACCAATTCATTCAGCAGATTGCAGCTGCCCAGGATTCTGACGGATACTTAAACACTTATTTTACGATTAAGGACCAGGAAAAACGCTTCCAGAAACTGGACGGTATGGGGAAGATTGGAAGATGATCCCTATTACCAGCAGTCCTACGCCCCTGTCCGCGAACAGACGAAAGCTACTGGTCACAGCGTCCGGGCTGTCTATCTGTACACCGCTATGGCGGACCTGGCCTCTGAAATCAATGATCCCTCTCTGTTTCATGCATGCCAACGGCTCTGGGACAGTATCGCACGTCAGATGTACGTCACCGGAGGAATCGGCTCAACCGGAATCGGAGAAGCTTTTACCACCGATTATCATCTGCCAAATGATACCGCTTATGCAGAAACCTGCGCTTCCATCGGTCTGATCTTCTTCGCTTCCCGTATGCTGGAACTGGATATGGATGGACGTTATGGCGATGTGATGGAACAGGCTTTCTACAATACAGTTCTGGCTGGTATGCAGTTGGACGGCAAACGCTTTTTCTACGAGAATCCCCTG
>CAKRWX010000347.1 GCA_934418055.1 uncultured Lachnospiraceae bacterium | reverse complement strand
GTCCCACAGGCGCCTCCGTCCGGACCACGCCGCCGCTGACCACAAGGGCAGTGATCCATGCCAGGACACGGTACATAAACTGGCTCATAATTTTCCCTCGATCATGGGTTTCTCTTCATAATTTATGGAGAATCCTTTCCTTTTTATTCCAAACTTCTTAATTTCCTCCTCAACTCATTTACACCCTTCGATGCTCTGTGCTATACTATTCTTAAGATACTGAACAAATATTCTTAAGAGGTGACCATGATGGATTATTATAGTGGAAGTCCTTCCCGCCATTCCAACAGGCGGAGTTCCATACGCAAATCAAACTATTCTTTTCGCAGACGACGGCGTCAGCATAACCGCATTCCAATTCTTCTTCTGATCCTTTTGCTGGTGGCAGTTGTCGGATGCGGTGTTTTTATCTGCATCCGTCAGTTCCAGAAAATGAGGCCAGAAAAAACACCCGGTAACCAGTCCGGTGTAACGGTTTCCGGCTCAGTCAATGGTTCCTCTGGCAGTCCAACTGATCCTTCCGTTTCTGATCCGCTGGATCCGGGGCAGGAAACATCTTCCAGCTCCGCTGTCAGCAGCACATCCCTGTTAGAGCAGGCCAATTTCATCGCTGCCGGTTATGATTATGACAAGGCCATTGAATTATTAAAGGGAGCTTCTGATTATGACCAGCATCCAGAATATCTTGAAGCAGTTACCAGTTATGAGCAGGCAAAAGAGACCTTAGTTCCATACGATCTAAACAAGATCACCCACATCTTCTTCCATACTTTGATCATGGATGAGGACAAAGCATTTGACGGTGACTCCGACGAACGCGGCTACAACCAGGTTATGACAACCGCGGACGAATTCTTAAAAATCCTGCAATCCATGTATGACAAGGGATTCGTACTGGTACGCCTTCATGACATCGCTTATGAGACCACCGATGAAAATGGACAGACTGTCCTGAAAAAAGGAGAGATCCTTCTTCCTGAAGGAAAACAGGCATTTGTCATGTCCCAGGATGACGTGTGTTACTACGAATATATGGATGGTGATGGCTTTGCCTCCCGCATGGTGATCGGGTCTGACGGTAAACCGACCTGCGAGATGAAGCTGGATGACGGAACCATTTCCACCGGTTCTTATGACCTGGTTCCTCTGCTGGAGGATTTCATCCAGGAACATCCGGATTTCTCCTACCGTGGTGCCAGAGCTGTCATTGCATTTACCGGCTACCAGGGAATCTTAGGCTACCGCACGGCTGCGTCCTACAGCGATTCCCCTACCTATGAGGAAGACCGCCAGACTGCTTCTGCTGTTGCCCAGTGTCTGCGTGACAATGGCTGGGAACTGGCTTCCCACAGCTGGGGACACCGGGATCTCGGCAATATTGAATATGCCCATTTCAAAACGGACTGTGATAAATGGGAAAATGAAGTAGAATCTCTGATCGGCCCAACGGATATCATTCTGTTTCCATTTGGTGCGGATGTTGGAGACTGGCATCCATATTCCAGTGATAATGACCGCTTCAATTACCTGCACAGCCTGGGCTTCCGCTACTTCTGTAACGTAGATTCCACACAGTATTGGGTTCAGTTCGGCAAAGACTACTTACGACAGGGCCGCCGGAATCTGGACGGATACCGGATGTGGAAGGACATTGAGGCCGGAGACGATACCTCCAAGCGGAAACTGGATGACCTGTTTAAAGCAGAGGATGTATTCTCATCAAAGCGTCCGACTCCGGTACAATGGAATTAAGACGCACCTGAAAAAGGAGTTGTTGCAAAATGTAGATAAACATTCTACGGAGCAACAACTCCTTTATCATTTTGCAGAATTTTCAAAATCAACTTGCATCACCGTTACAAAAAGGAGCTGCCGCTCCGAGAATTTCCCTCCCCATTGCAACAGCTCCTGTTCTTGTTATCAGCAATTAGTCGATCAAGCCTTCCATAATCCGTGCAGATTGCAATACGCATATACTGCTGCAACTTCCTCGCCCTCATCCAGAACGAAGGATACATTCGGCGCCTGGCCTGGCTTTAAATGCTTTCTCTGAATTCCCAGATTGGTCTCTACGGACACCCACTCAATCCAGTGTACATCTACCATCGGATGATCTACAGAACCAATATTAACAATCAGACGGTTGCCGTCAATCTTATAATCCGGAACATGCTTCTCTGCTGCACCATCGGAAACTCCCGCCTCCAATTCTACCATCTTCTTGATTGCCAAGGATATTTTTTGCAATAGAAGTGCAGTAGCTGCTATATTTAGCTGCTGTTTCCGTTATTGCTTTTTGGTCTCTGTCCCAATACAACTGTACGATTTCGGTATCTTCCATATCAAAGCCTCCTTTCTGATCCTTTCACTTATATACACAACTTTTTCCCAAAAATCTCACACTTTTCCAAAAAATTTTTCTAATTTTCTATACCAAATATATCAGATTGTCGAAAGAAAGGACATAGCAAAAATTGATTATACTATGTCCTTATAAACTAATTTTATATTAAATTGTATTGGCACCATTACGCTATACCGATATAACAAAAATGGTGGTAATATGAATATTAATAAAATATTTGCAGCCAAACAGGGTAAAGTACAGCATGGCGCCGCTGTAGGACACAAGCTACTTCAGGACTTCACAACGCCCTTCTGCAGCATCACATTGGCATACAAAGCCGTCTCACCTGTGGCGATAATCGCATACGCCTTCTTCGCCTCTTCGTAAAATGCAAACCGCTCCCTATGTCCGATAACTTCCGGTCCAAAACCTTCGCGTTTCTCAATGATTTCCTGATATACATTCCAGATTGGGGTCTCTACGTTGTCTCCGGGCATGACCTCCATCAGGGACACCGGCTGTTCCACATAAGTATCC
>CAKRWX010000346.1 GCA_934418055.1 uncultured Lachnospiraceae bacterium | reverse complement strand
GAATATCATGGCCGATGGTATGCAGAAAACCGCGGGAAGTAAGATGAGTCAATTTTTAAGCATGTTGACCAATAACCGTTTTATGGCAGTCTGTCTGGGCGCTTTGATCACAGCGATCATTCAGAGCAGTGGCGCTACTACGGTCATGGTAGTTGGTTTCGTAAGTGCCGGAGTATTGAATTTAACCCAGGCAGTCGGTGTGATCATGGGTGCCAATATCGGTACCACCATCACTGCATGGATCGTATCCTTAAGCCAGCTGGGAAGCGCCATGGAAGTGATGAAACCGGTGTTCTATGCGCCGCTTCTGATCGGAATTGGTGCGATCATGATCCTGTTTTCCAAAAAAGAGAAGTACCATACCATCGGTGAGATCCTGGTAGGTCTTGGACTGTTATTTATGGGACTGGAACTGATGTCCGGTTCGATTTCACCATACACAGATGCTCCGATTTTTGCCAAGGCATTTGAGGTGCTGGGAAGCAATCCACTGTTAGGTATGCTGATCGGTGCCCTGGTAACGGCATTATTGCAGAGCTCCTCTGCATCCGTTGGTATTTTACAGACCCTGGCATTAAATGGAATCGTAACGACGAACGCAGCCATTTACATTACATTAGGACAGAATATTGGTTCCTGTGTGACTGCGCTGTTATCCAGTGTGGGAGGCTCCAGAACAGCAAAACGTGCGGCTGTCATGCATTTAAGCTTTAATGTGATTGGTGCGATCCTGTTTGGTGCAGCCGGTTTTATACTATTTGCCCTGCGTCCTGCATTTGCGGCATCCAATATTAATGCAGTGCAGATCTCCATTTTCCATACGATCTTTAACCTGACGAATACGGCATTGCTGTTCCCATTTGCTGATCAGCTGGTAAAATTATCTGGAATTCTGGTAAAACCGGATGCAGAAGAAAACAAAGTGAAGGACGAGGATGATGAGGCAGCAGCGACTTTAAAACATCTGGACGAGCGTATCTTCGAGTCTCCTGCATTTGCAGTGGAGACTGCAGCCCTTGAAGTTGTCCATATGGGCCAGATCACCATGGGTAACGTCAGAAAAGGAATTGATGCGATTCTGGATGGTAATTTAGAGGAGATCGAAGAGGTATTCCGGGTGGAGAAAACCATCAACAGCATGGAGAAGATGCTGACTGAGTATCTGATCAAGATTGATAATCTGCAGCTGACCGAGCATCAGAAGCTGGTAGTCAATGACTTGTTCTACAGTGTCAGCGACATCGAGCGTGTAGGTGACCACGCAGAAAACCTGGCAGAATGCGCCCAGTATCTGGTAGAACGTAATCTGAAATTCTCCGAGACCGGAGCCAATGACCTCCGTGAAATCAGCGAGTATGTATTTAAGGCCTTCGAGAATGCCATTGATGCCAGAAGCAACTCCAACATGGATACTGTCCGTAAGGTAAGCCAGTATGAGGACAAGGTAGATACCCTGGAAGAAGAGTTAAGAGAGAAACACATCGAGCGTCTGTCCAATGGCCAGTGCGCTGCTTCCGCAGGTGTGATCTTCTTAGATATCATCAGCAACCTGGAGAGGATCTCCGATCATGCGTATAACCTGGCGGGATATATTAAGAATGAGCTGTAGGATGGTTGCAGAGCTATATCCTGTGATGAACCGATAGCAGGATAGGATTTTATTTGCGATACTGAATAATTACTATTTTTTATAATAAATATACCGGTCCTTCAAGATCAGTGATAAAACCGAAATCTTGAAAGACCGGTATTTTATCTCAGTCGAGAAGACTCCCACCTCTTCAGGTGGTGAGTAATAACAAATTATTCTCAGTGGGAGTCCAATCTCCGACTGAGATAAACGCTCCGCGAGGATGCGCAGTGATTCTGTAAAGAATATGTCAGCTTACGCTGACCAGAATCACGCGCCAAGTCTCACGGACGTTCGACTTGAATTCTGGATATCCAACGAGTCCAGATTACATCTCGATATCCGCTTTCAGCTTGTCTACGGTATGTTTCTCATCCGTAGTTCCATCGTTATTTGTATCCATAGCAAGAATTGCCTCAGCGATAGCTTTTCCAAGCCGCGGATGGCTTTCCAGGGTGAAATGGACTCCATCGGCATCCCCGGCTTCCGCGTACAGGCCGGCATCAAGATAACCGCAGTGGTACGCTTTGGCGGCGTCTTCATAGGCGGATGCAAACTCATGGGAGAGGATCACTCCAGCTTCACAACCGTATTTTTCCGATACTTCCGGACGCCCTTTGGCCATTTTGATGGGAGGAGGTGCGACCACCAGGATTTTCGCAGGCTGATTTCCGGCACCACATTCCGGAAGAGAGCGAATTAATTGGATCAGGTGGATCAGGCCGTCTGCCAGGTGTTCTCTGGTAAACGGTGTTTTATGCATTCTGGGCTGGAGGTCATTGGTTCCCAGCATCAGGACTACATAATCCAAGGGTCTGTGACTTAAAAGGCAGGGATGAAGATAGGCATCTCCCAGACGATAAGTTTCACCGGATTCCGGGTGATACATGGTGGTGCGTCCGCCAAGTCCTTCCTCGATCAAGGTCCAGGAATCGTCACTCTGGCTGTGGTTTAAACAGTCAGCCATGACACAGGGCCAGCGGGTATGTTCATCGTACCGTTCTGACGGAAGTGGAGAAGCTTCCCATCTGGGAATCACCCCCCAGGTATTAGAATCACCAAAACATAGAATTCTTCGCTGCATAGCTATCCTTCTTTCTTATCTGTGAGTATTTGTAGTATCCAACAGGCTTGTATATCTGTAATACGGATGGTAAAAACAGGTTGGTTCTGCATGATATGTTATACGAATTTCTTTGTTCCGTCAATAACTTTTGGATAAAAGACACAATCGCTGCTCGTGAAAAAGGTCAATAAACTATACAATC